>JALVJU010000702.1 GCA_027034005.1 Marinilabiliaceae bacterium | reverse complement strand
GAGAAATCTTTCAAAAATTTGATATCGGCATAAACATTGGCAAGGGTCCTGTAGTTGGTGTAAGTGTCATTTGTGTAATGAAGCCTTGCAACAGGGTTGTTAATGTCGTTGTAAATTCCTTCTGCGAATGTGCCGTCTTCGTTATAAACAGGAGTGACAGGATCCATATTCATGGCTGATATCAAAATGTTGTTCCATTCGTCACCTTCCAGTATCTGGTCCTGCTGAGTTCTTACAAGTGTAATGTTCTCGCCAATGGTAAGCCATTTCTTAACCTTGTGAGTTCCGTTGGCCCTAAGTGATCCCCGGTTGAAATCAGATTTGTCTACTATACCTTCCTGGCTGAGATATGAACCGCTCAGATAGTAAGTGTTCTTCTCATTTCCTCCTGAAACGGACAGGTCATAACTCTCTATGGGGGCATTTTCGCTTGATATCTCCTTGAACCAGTCGGTGTAAGGAAGTGAAGCAGGGTCTTCAAGCCCGGGGTGAATTGGCTTTCCGGCTGCAAGTTGTGCTTCATTGTTTAGGATGGCCCATTGCTCGGAATTACAGATAGGAGCTCTTCTCCAGAAATTCTGAACACCGTAGTAGGCGTTGAATGACACCTTTGCATCCTGGTTCTTGTTGCCGTTTTTGGTGGTGATGATGACAACACCGTTGGCTCCTCGTGAACCATAAATGGCAGTAGCAGAAGCGTCTTTAAGTACTTGCATGGACTTGATGTCATTGGTGTTGAGGAAGTCGATGTCGTCAACCATCATTCCGTCAACAACGAAAAGAGGATTGGCATCATTTAAAGTTCCGATACCGCGGATCCTTATCATTGTGCCGCCTCCGGGAGTTCCTGAATTGGTAGTAACATCAACCCCGGCAACCTGTCCCTGAAGTGCCTGGTCAATGGTACTGACCTGTCTGGTCTCCATCTCTTTCATATTAACGGTGGAGATGGCCCCGGTAAGGTCGCTCTTTTTCTGTGTGCCGTAACCAACTACAACAACTTCATTCAGTCCCAGGGACTCCTCCTGAAGTGATACGTTGATCTCTTTCTGGTCACTTACTGTGACCTCCTGACTTTGATAACCTACAAAAGAAAACACCAGGATGTCACCTTTCTCCACAGGTACGGAATACTTTCCGCTGATATCTGTGATGGTTCCTGATGTTGTTCCTTTGATGTGAACATTGACGCCGGGTAGTGTTTCGCCTGTGGAAGCGTCGGTGACTGCCCCTGTGATGTTAATCTGTGCAAACACTGGTAGTGTACAGAATAACAAGATCAAAAATAAACTAAATTTTTGCATAAACTAAGGATTTTGTAATTGAACAATGCATTAAAATGTATTTTAAAGTTTTACGTTATGAGTGCAAAAGATTGCATGCAAACATATGAAAAGAGTTTTGTTCATAAAAATATTTTAACAAAAAATTATTAAAAATTAACGATAAAAAGGTGAAAAAATGATTATATGATGTTTATAAAGTATAGGAAAGGCTTGATTTAGAGCAAGATTTGTTAAAAATAAATATAAAAACAAACAAAGTAAATAGTGCAAAAATTTGCATAAGAAGATTTTATGCCATACTTTTACCCACAAATTCTTAAATTGTGCCCTTACATCTGAGAATTCAAATATGTATTAAACAGGTGTTTATGCTAATGTATCAGTCAGAATTAATTTAGAACACATTAAATATATTTGTATGAAACGTAATTACGCAATTGTTGTGCTTATCCTGATCACTTTCTTTGTGATATCATTTTTGACCAATATTCTTGGAGCACTGAATCCGAATGTATCGGGAAGTTATTCCTTATCAGAAACAATGGCCGGCATACTACCGTTTGCTTTTTTTATCGCATACGGGGTGATGTCGATCCCTTCAGGTGTCCTGCTTGAGAAATGGGGAGAGAAACGAATGATGATCCTTGCATTCTTTTTTGCCTTTGCAGGATCTCTGATCTTTGCATTGGCGCCATCGTTCAATGTTTTTGTTGTATCGCTGTTTACCATAGGAACGGGAATGGCAGTGCTTCAGGTTGTAATCAATCCTTTGTTAAGGGTTGCAGGGGGAGAAGAGCATTTTGCATTTAATTCTGTTATGGCTCAGCTTATTTTCGGGCTTGCATCGTTTATCAGCCCTCAGATGTACACCTATTTTGTAACCAATATTTCTCAGGGCAATGTATCCAAGCCCTTTATCGGCTTGATGAGAGATCTGGTTTCTAATTCGTTCCCCTGGGTTTCCGTTTACTGGGTTTTTGCAGTTATCAGTGTCCTGATGACGGTGGTGATCCTGTTCGTTAAATTTCCCAAGGTGGAGTTGCAGGAGGATGAGAAAGTGGGGTCTAAAGAAAGTTATGTTGAACTGTTTGCAAATAAATATGTGATACTCTATTTTCTCGGGATCTTTGCTTATGTTGGGACTGAGCAGGGTATTTCGTACTGGATGTCTAAATTCCTTAACAATTATCACGGCTTTGATCCCGATACGGTTGGTGCTGATGCAGTCTCTTATTTCTGGGGGCTGATGACAATCGGCGGTATGCTTGGCTTGGTATTGCTAAAACTTCTTGACAGTAAAGTTGTGTTAAGATATTTTACATTGGCGGCAATTCTGAGTGTGGCTGCAGGGCTGTTCGGAGGTGCTGAGCTGTCATTGTGGGCTTTCCCCATTGCAGGATTCTTCCTGTCAGTAATGTATCCTGTTATCATGTCACTTGGGCTTAATTCTGTGAAAAAACACCATGGTTCATTTGCCGGGATACTGATGACCGGTATTGCAGGTGGTGCGATAGTTCAGTTGCTCATAGGTGGACTTAGTGACCTGACTTCACTGAAAGTAGGTATGATGTTCCTGTTTATTACCCTGGGATATATTTTAAGTATCAGTTTTTGGGCAAAACCAATTATTCAGAATAAGACAATTAAACTAAAAGATATATTCAAATCGTAATGGAGAAAACAAATATTTCATTGATAGGAGTTGACCTTGGCGGAACTAAAGTTGCAGCCGGCAGAGTTGACAACATGGAACTGGGTGAAGTTATCCACGAACTGATCCCGGCACAGAGTGAAGACCCTCAGGATGTGATCGACAGCATTGTAGGTGTTATCGAGAAACTGTTTGATGAGAATGTTAAAGGAATCGGTATCGGTATCCCCGGCCTTGTTGACCGTGAAAAAGGTATTGCCTACGATATTCAGAATATCCCTTCATGGAAAGAGGTTTACTTGAAAGATTATCTTGAAAAGCATTTTAAAGTGCCTGTTTATCTTGACAACGATGCCAACTGTTTTGCATTGGGCGAATCTCGTTTTGGCAGCGGGAAAGATGAAAAGGACTTTGTGGGACTTACCATTGGAACAGGAATGGGCGGCGGAATTATCAAGGATGGTTTCCTGATCTCAGATGCGCATTGCGGTTCGGGTGAATTTGGTAATATCATGTACCTTGATTCAATGTATGAAGATTACTGTAGCGGTAAGTTTTTTAAAGATAAATACAACACTAATGGTGAAGACCTGGCAAAAGCAGCAGCCCTAGGAGATGAGACAGCTCTCAAGGCATTCAAAGAGTTTGGCGTTCATATGGGCAATGCCATAAAGACCATAATGCTTGCAGTAGACCCGCGCAAGGTTATCATCGGTGGTTCGGTTGCCCATTCCAAAGAGTTTTTTGAAGAGAGCATGTGGGAAACGATCAAGGACTTCCCCTTCCCCGGTGCTGTGACCGACTTTGAAGTTATCTTCTCCGATGTGAAGAATATTGCTGTTCTTGGTGCGGCATCGCTCTACCTTGACAGGAACAAGCAGTAAACAGAAATATTTGTAATGCCTGTTTTTTGCAGGCATTATATTTTTAATATCCCAAAATCCTAAATTTTGAAAAATCCAAACCTATGAAACAAAATGCTGTGATAGGTGTCTCTTTTGGCGGAAAGACCCTTGTTGCCGGAAAGGTTAAAGACGGCAGGATAGAAAAGAGTATAGTAAGGGTGATCAACAACAGAGCTCCCGAGAATGAGATAATTTCTGAACTTTTCAATGTCATTAAAGAGGTGATTGATGATGAGGTCGCCGGTATCGGTATTGGTGTACCCGGGGTTGTAGATGTACAGAAAGGGATTGTTTTTGATGTTCAGAATATCCCTTCCTGGCGCGAGGTTCACATCAAAGAGATTCTCGAAGGGCATTTTGGTTTAAGCGTATATGTGAACAATGATGCCAACTGTTTTGCTATTGGTGAAACATATTTTGGCAGGACTAAAGGATACGAGAACAGTGTGGGGCTGATACTCGGGGCCGGGGTAGGAGCCGGCATAATTTTTAAAGGCCACCTCTATTCGGGTACAAACTGCGGTGCCGGTGAATTCGGCGATGTTGACTACCGTGAACATAATTTTGAGTTTTATCTTAACGATGCCTTTTTTGAATACAAGTACGGAGTGCCTGCAACAACTTTCCTCAACAGGGCCAAAAGAAAAGATAAGATAGCTCTTGCCATTTTTGAATACTACGGGAATGACCTTGGCAACCTGATAAAAACCATCCTTTACACTATGGATCCTGAGATAATTACGATAGGCGGACCTCTTTCGAAGGCATTTCCCTACTTTGAAAGAAGCATGTGGCAAAGGGTCAAGACATTTAAGTATAAAAGGACCCTGAACAAACTTCGTATCGTTGCTTCCGAGCAGGAAGACATTGCCGTTCTTGGTGCGGCAGCACTATACTACGATGCCCACAACCAGAGTATGAAGAAGTAGTAAGTTTTTTGTATTTTTACCTGTAATGCATTTTGAAAGGTTATAGGATACCTAATCCCGTGGGGATGACATTATGGTAGAAAATATGAGTTTGTGCAATTTGAAAGTGCCGTAGGTACGATATTAGTTCTTGGTTGCGAACCTTAATTAGAAAAGAACAGGGATATGGAGGTTTCAAAATTTGATATAGCAGATTATTTAGACAGTAATAAAATGATTGCTGAATATCTTAATACTGTTTTGGAGGTAGGGGATGAATCAGATGTTATTGTTGCAATTGGTCATATTGCAAAATCAATTGGAATGACAAAAATTGCAGAGGAAACAGGACTAAGCAGGCCCAGTTTGTACAAGGCTTTGTCTGACGGGGCAAAGCCTCAGTTTGATACTATAATGAAAGTATTAAGAGCTATTGGCGGACAGATAAGAATACAACCAATAGCATCTTAAAATTTATCGCAAAAAAGTCCATTGCTAAAAGTTTCGAGCAAATCCTTTTACTCCACTAAATCAGTGTTTTGAATTTTACATTATAATTCCTTCCCTTGATTAAAGGTGATGTTTTTGTATATTGCAGTATAAATAAAAACATCACTAATGAAACCCGCTTATTTTCTCCTTTCGTTTTTCTTACTACTAAATTTTGCTTTGCAGGCAAGGGAATACCATGTTTCGGTGAATGGTGACGATTCAAATGAGGGCACTGTCAATGCACCTTTTAAAACAATAGCACATGCTGCCGGCAGGGCGATGGCAGGCGATGTTGTGATAGTCCACGAAGGTGTGTACCGCGAATATGTTGATCCCAAACAAGGAGGCACTTCTGATGATAAGCGTATCGTTTACAAGGCAGGCGATTACGAAAATGTAGAAATAAAAGGTTCCGAGGTCATTAACAACTGGAAAAAGTTCAAAGGAGATGTGTGGAAGGTTATCATTCCTAACAGCTTCTTCGGAAAATTCAATCCTTACAAAGAGATCATTCAAGGCGACTGGTTCAACGATCATGGCAGAGTGCACCATCCGGGGCAGGTTTATCTTAACGGAAGATCGTTTTATGAAAGCGCGACTATACAAGGAGTTTTGGACCCGAAGCCGGCAGGGTTTACCAGGGATACCTATTCATGGTATTGCGAAACAGACAAGGAAAACACATATATCTATGCTAATTTCCATGGTGCCAATCCAAACAAAGAGCTTGTTGAGATAAATGTGCGCCAAGGTTGTTTTTACCCGTCTAAGCCTGGTGTCAACTACATCACTGTTTCGGGATTTAAGATGAGCCAGGCTGCTACACCGTGGGCGCCTCCTACAGCAGAGCAGATAGGATTGCTTGGCACTCACTGGAGCAAAGGCTGGATAATTGAGAACAATGTTATCAGTGAATCTCGTTGTGTGGGCATTACTCTTGGTAAAGACCGCAAAACAGGACAGAATGTGTGGTCGAAGAATCCATGCAAAGACGGGGCTACACATTACAACGAAGTGATTTTCCGTGCACTTGAAGAAGGTTGGTCGAAAGAGACCATCGGGTCACACATTGTCAGGAATAATGAGATATTCAACTGCGAGCAGGCAGGCATTGTTGGAAGTCTCGGAGCGGTGTTCAGTCAGATTTACGGCAATCACATTCATGACATCTGGACTAAGCGGCAGTTCTCGGGCGCCGAGATAGCCGGGATAAAGATACATGCCCCGATAGATGCCATCGTCAGGAACAACAGGATACACAATGCAGGCCGTGGCATCTGGCTCGACTGGATGGCGCAGGGTACAAGGGTGTCTTCCAACCTGC
>JALVJU010000701.1 GCA_027034005.1 Marinilabiliaceae bacterium | reverse complement strand
TTGGGGAGTGTTTGTTTATAATCCGTTGTGTCACTGGGTGTGGGCCGAAGATGGCTTCCTGTTCAACATGGGGGCAATGGGCGCCATTGATTTTGCAGGCGGAACAGTTGTTCACATCTCTGCAGGTGTTTCAGGGTTGACAGCTGCAATATTTCTTGGTAAGCGCCGCGGTTATCCCCATCGTCAGATGAAACCGAACAACCTGGTGATGACAATGATGGGTGCAGGTTTGTTGTGGGTAGGATGGTTCGGTTTCAATGCCGGAAGTTCCATCTCAAGCGGTCTGAGCACAGCACAGGCGCTTACGGCTACTCAGGCAGCTGCGGCAGCAGGGGCACTTACCTGGATAATCATTGAAGGTTTCCACCAGGGTAAAATGACTGCCCTTGGTTTTGCTTCTGGAGTGCTGGCCGGACTTGTTGCCGTAACTCCTGCAGCAGGCGTTGTTCAGCCGGCAGGTGCCATGGCCCTTGGAGCTATCGCAACAATTATTTGTTATGTCATGCTTTCATACAAGGATAAGATCGGCATTGATGATTCACTGGATGCTTTCGGTATTCATGGCCTGGGAGGTATAGTCGGTGCTATTGGACTTACATTCTTTATCCGCGATAGCTGGTGGGCTGAAGCAGCTAATGCAGCCGGTGGATCATGGACTTTATGGCAGCAGCTTGGAGTACAGGTGACAGCAGTTGGTGTGGCAATAGCCTATGCTGTGGTTACGACGCTGATAATATTGTTCCTTGTAGAGAAAACAGTAGGTTTGAAATCTTCTACCGAAGAAGAGATGCAGGGACTGGATCACTCATTCCACGGTGAACGTGGTTATGGTATGCTGACGCCTAATTAACAGATTGTTTAATATTGAAAATTAAAAGATACAAGATATGAAAATGATAACTGCAATAATAAGGTCATATCAGCTTGATCAGGTGAGGGAGAGCCTGATCGCCGCTGACATTACAAGGATTACTGTAACACGTGTTTCCGGACACGGTGTTCAGCAGAGTGAAGAGATATATCGTGGTAAAAAAGTTATTCCGGGGCTTATCCCCAAAATGAAGATAGAGATAGCCGTGAACGATGAGTTTGTGGATGTAACCATAGATGCAATAATGCGGGCGGCACGTTCGCACAACGGCCATGAAGGTGAGATAGGTGACGGTAAGATATTCATAACACCGCTCGAGGAGTGCATACGTATCAGGACGGGGGAGAGAGGGCCGAGTGCCATTTAGCCGGGTGTTTGACTGAATTAACAGCGGGGCCGTTTCGTACAATGAAACGGCCCCTGCTATTTCTTGCTGATAAACAGGCATGAGTGTGAAAATGTTATAGCCCGTTTAGAGTAGTTGAATAAATAAAATCTTCCCCGCAGATAAAACTGCAGGGGAGATTTTTATGCTGTCTTCTTATAGTTCCTGATGGCAGCCATATTTATGAAAATAGCTGAAAGTACTATCACAAGGAAATTGACTTTAATGCTGCTGAATGAACTTCCCTTGAGCATCACCAGCCGTATAACCTCGATGTAATATTTTATAGGATTGAGGTATGTAAGTTTTTGTGCCCAGTCGGGCATACTTTCGACAGGAGTGAACAGTCCGGACATCAAAATGAAAACGATTGAGAAGAACCATGCGAGGAAAAGCGCCTGCTGCTGCGTTTCGGTAATGGTGGATATGAACATGCCCATGCCGAGGATCAGTATCAGGTAAACGAAGGTGAACATGTAGATCAGGGGAATACTGCCAAGGAATGGCACCTTGAACCAGTAAAGTGCAATTAAAAGCCCAACAGTGAACTCTACCAATCCTATTATCAGGAACGGAAGCAGTTTGCCAATGATAAACTGATATTTCATTATCGGGGTTACGTTGAGCTGTTCAATGGTGCCTATCTCTTTTTCCTTGACGATGTTCATTCCCGACAGGAAAAGAGCTATCATAGTGACAAGCAGCACAAGTATACCCGGGACCATGAAAAATTTGTAATCAAGGTCAGGATTGTACCAGTTTCGTGTAATGACCTCTATACCGGGTTTTACCTGTATGCCTTTCTTCTCTGCCTGTTCCACCTGAAAATCACGTATTATGTTTTGCAGGTAGTTTATGCTGATGCCTGCTTTGGAGCTATTGATGGCATCTGCTGTGATGAACAGGGCCGTTTTACGCTGTGAATTGAAATTGCGGCTGAAATGTTCCGGGATGGTAAGGATAACGTCAATTTTATTTTTTTCAACCTCATTTATACCTTCTTCGTATGAGTATGACACCCCCAGAAGTGTAAAGTTATCGGATGCACTTACCTTGTTTATAAGTTGTTTCGATAGGGGCGAGATGTCCTGATCCTGTACAAATATCCTGATGTCTTTAACAGTAAAATCGGCTGTGTAGGACAGTACGGCAAGTTGTACTACAGGCATGATGAAAAGTATAGGTTTCATCATCTTATCCCTGAATATCTGTTTAAACTCTTTTTCTACTATATATAGTATTCTTCGCATTTTTCTGTTGCTTTAGCTTTATTACTCTAATCTTATTTTGAATTTCTTAATTGCTAGAACGGCGAGGATCAATGTTGTAAAGACTATTATCCCGGTTTCCATCATTATCGTATCGAGCCCCATGCCTTTAAGCATTATTGATTTGACTATTATTATGAACCATTTGGCCGGTATGATGTCGCTTACGTATTGAAGTATCACTGGCATACTGGAGATAGGGAATATGAAACCGGACAGCAGTATGGTTGGCAGCATAAGTCCCATCATGGATATCAGCATAGCTGTTTGTTGTGAGTTGGAAATGGTAGAAATAAGCAGGCCCAGGATGAGTGAACTGAGAATGAATAGTATTACCTCTCCAAAGAGAAGGGGATAGCTGCCGTTCATTGGTATCCCGAAAACGAACAGCCCGAGCATCAGGATAGTTATTGCATTGATAAGCGAAAGAACAAGGTATGGCAACACTTTTCCGATGATGATCACAGCAGGTTTCAGTGGAGAAACAAGAAGTATCTCCATTGTTCCCAGCTCTTTTTCCCGGGCAATGGTTATCGAGGTCATCATTGCCGATACCAGCATCAATATGATGGTCATCACCCCCGGCACAAACATAAATACACTTTTATTTTCAGGATTGTATAGCATTTGGGACTTAACGACCATGGTTGGCGGAGATAGTGCCCCGTTATTGAGAGCAAAATCCTGGATTATTGCCGACAGGTATCCGGCCAGGATGTTTGCTGTATTTGGGTCGGATGCATCGGTAATGACCTGTATTTTTGCATCTTTGTTATTGATAAGGTCTTTGCCGAAATTCTGATTAATGATAACGGCAAGTTTTGTTTTTCCTTTGCGGAATGTTGGTTCTATCTCATTGTAAGAATCAAGCTCTTTTATGATGTGGAAGTACCCAGAAGAACTTATTTTGTCTTTGAACTTCTGCGAATAATTGTCTTTTGCAAGGTCAAGCACTGTGATGTCGGCATTGTTGATCTCTGTTGTTATGGCAAACCCAAACAGGATGATCTGCGTTATCGGCATGCCGAACAAAATGATCAGCGTCCTCTTGTCCCTGAAAATATGCTTGAATTCTTTTCTTACAAATGCTCTGAATGTTTTCATTTTATTTGTTTTAAAACCACATAAGGCACCTAAGGGCAATTAAGTTTTAATCGTCCAGATCCCTGTATAGATCATTTACATAGGTGTGTTGTCCTTGTTTGTATAAATTTGTCACATTAAAGTTGATAAGTAGTCCTTTGGGAACCTTCAACAACTTCATGTAAGTTAGTAATTGTGCTTCGTGAACGGGATTAATCCCATCGGTTGATTTTATTTCAACAGGCAGGATGTTTTCTACAAAGAAATCACACCTAAGGTCAGCTTCAACTTTTAGTCCTTTGTAATTTACGGGAACAGTCATTTCTGATATGAAATTTATTTCACGAAGAGTTAATTCGTGTTCTAAGCATTTATGATAAACACTTTCAAGCAACCCGGGGCCTAATGCTTTGTGAACTTCGATGGCTGCACCGTTTACTTTGTAAACCAGATCGGTGAGGTATGATTTTGTGACTTTCATTGTTTAAAATTTATATGAACTTATGTTCCTTATGTGGTTCGGGTTACCGAGCCAGTTTGATAAACACTTCGTCCATATCTTTTGACTGGTACTTTGTAAGCAGTTCTTTCAGGCTGCCGAGCGCTTGCATCTTACCCTGGACCATCATTGATATCCTGTCGCAATACTCCGCTTCGTCCATGTAGTGGGTTGTGACAAAAACCGTAATGCCGTCTTCGGCAGCTTCGTAAATGAGGTTCCAGAACTGTCTCCGTGTAATGGGGTCCACACCACTGGTTGGCTCATCGAGGAACACTATCTGCGGATGGTGCAGAATGGCGACCGAAAAGGCGATCTTCTGTTTCCAACCGAGAGGTATCTCTTTTATCAGGGTGTTCTCAATGTGCTGAAGACCCAGCCGCTCCAGCATTTCCCCTGTTTTTCTCTCTATATCCTCTTTTGATAGACCGTAAATGCCCCCGTAGAACTTTATGTTCTCTTTAAAGGTCAGGTCTTCGTAAAGAGAAAATTTCTGACTCATGTACCCGATATGTTTTTTAAGTTCGTTTCGCTCCGTGTTAATGTCGAAGCCGGCCACCTTTGCCTCCCCTGATGTGGAAGAGAGGATGCCGGTAAGCATCTTCATGGCCGTGGTTTTCCCTGCACCGTTCGCACCAAGAAAGCCGAATATCTCGCCTCTCTTCACATCGAAAGTGATATGGTCAACCGCAGTGAAGTCTCCGAACTTCTTCGTCAGGTCCTTTGCTATTATAACTTTGTCGTCTGTCATTAATGTATGAATTAAAAGCCCCTCCCCAACCCTCCCCCAAGGGGAGGGAGTAAGGATGTTAAAGCTCCTCCCCCTAATGGGGGAGGCTGGGAGGGGGCTCTATGTTATCTCATCAATTCCATGAAAACATCCTCAATAGATGCTTTTATCGGTTCAATGTTTTCAATCTTTATGTTATTATCAACCAAATGCTTTTTTATGCTGTCTTCCGGCACTCTGTCTTCTGTTGCAAGGTGCACTGAATGTCCGAACGAAAAAGCCGATATCTTGCCATCCAACTTGTCCAATGCTTTCAGGGTATTGTAGTTGTTTTCGGTAACTACTTTCCAGAGTTTGTGCGGATAGCTTGCCGCGATATTTGCCGGCGTATCTATCTTCAAAATATTACCATCCTGGATGAGCGCTACTTCGTCGCACAGTTCGGCATCATCCATGAAAGGTGTTGATACAAGAGTTGTAAGCCCTGTCTCCTGAAGCATTTTCAACATTTCCCAGAACTCCTTCCGCGAAACGGGGTCAACGCCGGTTGTCGGTTCGTCGAGCAACAGTACCTCCGGTTTGTGTATCAATGCGCATGAAAGGGCAAGCTTCTGTTTCATTCCCCCCGACAGTGCGCCTGCCCTGCGGTGCTTGAACGGTTCCAGCATCTTGTAGATGTATTCTATCAGGTGGTAATTCTCTTCCACAGTTGTGTTGAAGACCGTTGCGAAGAAATTCAGGTTCTCCTCTACGGTAAGGTCCATATACAAAGAGAACCGTTCCGGCATGTAACCAACTATCTTTCGTATCTTTTTGTAATCTTTTACTGTATCGTAATCGCTCAATGTTGCCTTTCCTGATGAAGGCATTAACAGTGAAGTGAGTATCCTGAACAGGGATGTCTTTCCCGAGCCGTCAGGGCCGATTAGTCCGTACAGTTGTCCTTTCTTCACTTCAAAGCTGACCCCTTTCAGAGCTTTAACGTCACCGTAATTTTTCGTTATGTTTTCTACCTTTATCATAAAAGTTGTTCTCCTCTTATTCCACGTCGAATGACGGAGGAAAATTTGAGTATAATTTATTGTTCAACATACCTTTAGTTAGCATTAAATTTCTCCTCCCCTTGGGGGAGGGTTAGGCCTGCCTGGCTGCGCAGTCAGACAGGGTGGGGCCACACTTTTACTCAAAGTAAATATTGGCCGGCATTCCTATTTTAAGTATCCCGTTACTATTGTCCATCCTAATCTTTACTGCGTAAACGAGGTTCCTGCGCTCTTCCTTTGTCTGTATCTGCTTGGGAGTGAACTCTGCTGTGTTGCTTATCCAGTAAATTTTTCCTTGCAGCATTTGTGTGCCTTTAAGGGCATCAACTTCCACTTTAACTCCCTGGCCAATTTTTATGCTCGTCAGTTGTGTTTCCGAAACATAAGCCCTCAAAGTAAGGTTGTTTACATCCTGCACTGTGTAAAGCGGTTTGCCCGGTGCAGCGAACTCTGCCTCTTTTGTAAAGTTTACGAGTACTGTTCCGTCAACCGGGTTTTTTATGATACATTTATCTATCAGGTCGTTTGTCTGTTTTATTTGTGCTAACAAACTCTGTTTCTCGGCCAGTACAGAGTTACGCTGAATATTTATGTTCTTGATCTTTTGCTTTGTGATACTCACTTCAGCGTTTATGTCGTCAAGTTGTTTTTGTGTGGCAGCACCGTCTTTGAACATTTTTTGGATACGCTT
>JALVJU010000700.1 GCA_027034005.1 Marinilabiliaceae bacterium | reverse complement strand
TTTTCCAGATGCTGTCCATCCTTGCCATGCGTTTTTCCCAGAATGCAACCTCCTTTGGGTCTTCGGGATAGGTTGCGAGGTCGGCCTTTTTCAGCCACTTGTCGAGTTTTGCGCTTAGCTCTTTCTGTATCTCTGCATATTCCGGTTTCCCTGCAAGGTTATGTACCTCATAAGGGTCATTTTTCATGTCATAAAGTTCTTCGGGCGGTTTCCTGTCAGCCATAAACCCCTGTTGCGCCGGCTTCAGCTTACCCTGTTTTTTCAGGACCTTGAGCAGGATGATGTCAGGATAAAAATTTCGTTTATAGGCATTGTATTGCGTATAGGGCCTTTCGGGATAAAAATTCCGGATATACTTGTACCTGTCGTCCTGCACTGCACGTATCCTGTCAACCGTTTCGTCACGGCGGTCGCGCATGGTGTAAAGCTCTGTACGCGGCTGATGCTCACCGAGGAAATTCTGCCCCTGGATGTAGGCAGGCACCTTTATCCCTGCAAGTGCCAGTGAAGTAGGCGCAAGGTCGATATTGCTTACAAGCTCTGTCCACCTCTCTCCGGCAAATTTATCATCAGGATACCGGACCATTAGCGGAGTATGCGTCCCGCCATCGTAAAGAAACTGCTTGTTCCTGACCATCGGTCGCCCCTGATCACCAATAAAAAACACATAAGTATTGCCTGCAATGCCTTCATCCTCCAGCCGTTTTAATATCCTGCCCACCTTTTTGTCAACCTGCTGGATAGTTTCAAGATAAAGGGCCCAATCCTTACGGGAAACCCAGGTATCAGGAATATATGAAGGCAGTTTCACTTTCGACTCATCCATGGGATGCTCCTCATCGCGCACAAAGGGACGGTGAGGGTAATGGATCTGTATCTGCCCGAAAAACGGCTGTCCTTTTGCCCTCTGTGTCCAGTCTGTTCCGTCATAAATCTTGTAAGATGTCTTAAAATTGTAATCAGTCTTACCCGGTTTGGTACTGTCGTTCACATTACCGTTGAAAGTAAAGTAACCCGCATCTTCAAAAAATTCGGTTATCACTTTCATCCCGTCAGGCAGTGGTTTCTTTACCTGCTTACGTGTCCGGTGCTGGTGGCAGTTGATGCTGACAGGATACATTCCCGTAACCATTGCCGACCGGCTGGGCGAGCATACGGCTGTTACAGTATGGCAATTTTCGAATAGAATGGATTGCTTTGCAAACTTATCAAGATTGGGGGTATAAACAAGAGAATCCCCGTAACATCCCAGGTTTGTACCAAGGTCATCGGCAACTATCCAAAGTATGTTTGGTTTGACACTCTCTTTTTCTTTGCCGGAACAGCTGTAAAAGAGGGACAACAGGGCAAAGACAAATGCTGCCTTTAAGATCCTGTTTACATCCCCATTTTCAAATTTTATCATTTTATTTTTTCTTTTTCACTTTAATCTCCTTCACCACTTTTCTTCCCGTTACACTTTCATACTCTTTGATAAGCTCATCAAGTTTTTCAGGGTATTCTTCGGCAACATTGTTCCTCTGTCCCGGATCTTCCTTAATGTTGTAAAGCTGTATCTTCTTTGAATTTCCGGTATCGAGATCAACCCAGTTCACAGCAGGCCCCTTGTAAGGAGGTATCATCACCCAATCGCCTTTGCGGTATCCTGTTCGCCCTGTAGCTTCAAACACCAGCGCTTCCCGTCCTTTACTGCTTTTGCCAAGAAACACATCCAACAGGTTTTCGCCATCACCGGTTTTCAGGTCACTTCCTGTCAATGCAGCAAGAGAGTTCAGGATATCTATCTGTGAAACCATTACATCTGACACTCCGGGCTTAATGCGGCCTTTCCAGTATGTGATAAACGGCAGCCGTGTACCCGCCTCAAACAAGCTGTACTTGCCTCCACGGAAAGGCCCCCACGGTTTATGTTCCCCGTTTTTGGCAACTGCCTCATCCTGATATCCGTCATCGAGCACAGGGCCGTTATCGCTCGAAAATATTATCAGAGTATTTTCAAGCAATCCTTCGTCTTCAAGGGTTTTCATGATCTCGCCAACACACCAATCCTCCTCAGCGATGGCATCCCCCCTGGGGCCAAGGCCGGTACTGCCAACGAACCTGGGATGGGGTGTCCGTGGAACATGCGGCTGTTGAAGGGCATAGTAAAGGAAAAACGGTTTGTCTTTATGTTTTTTAATAAACATTTTTGCCCTCACAAGAAA
>JALVJU010000699.1 GCA_027034005.1 Marinilabiliaceae bacterium | reverse complement strand
GTACTATCCGCTGAATGTAGGCCGTAACATGGACGAGATACTACGTGTCCTTGAGGCACTTCAGGTATCGGATGCCAACGGAGTGGCACTTCCGCTCAACTGGAAAAAAGGCGACCGCGTGATAGTTCCGCCACCAAAGAACCTTGAAGAGATGCAGGAACGCATTGACGGAGATTATCCCGAGAAGGTTGATTTCTACCTTGTAAAGAAAGACCTGTAAGCGAGCACATCACTGTTACCTTAAAAATAAACCCCGGACCAATCAGCCCGGGGTTTATTTTTGATTTGTTATCTTTTACATGTATTCAGCTACATTGTGGCCTTTCATGTAGTTCACAAAATCGTAGGGCATTTCCTTTGTTATCTTGGTCCTAAAAATCTATCCCCGTTAAAATTAGCTAAATTTATCACCTTTAAAACAGTCAAATCGGCAGATTTGGCAGAATTCAACAAAAGCCACACTGCTTGAATTTATTAATAAACAGCTATTAATTATACATATTGATAATTATTGTGGGTACGTGCCTTTTATTCTTGGTCATCAATTCCTTTAACTGTCATTAATAAAAAATCGAGGCACTTTGAATAATCCAAATCCTCATACTCAAGCCCAACCTTTCTGATATTTGAGAAATAATCTTTGATCTTTTTGTAGTAATTTTTTTCTAACTGAACAGATGTCGCTTTCTCACCGATTTTTTCAATCAGAAACCATTTTTCGATCAATCTTGCCGTACGTCCGTTGCCATCCTGAAATGGATGTATTTTTACAAATACTAAATGCAATAAGGATGCATAATAGAAAACCTCAAATGGATTTAGATCTGTCCGATAAAGTATATTGATATCGTGAAATAACTTATCAAGTTCTGATTTAACTTTATCAGGGCTTGCAGCAACATACTCAATTCTATCATCGCTATTTATTACAAACATTGGATTATTGCGAATCAATCCCTGTTGACTTTCAGGCAAGAGATCTTTGCTCAAAATCGAGTGAGCTTTCTTCACATTCTCAAGTGTCAGACGATGATTATCAATGTAGTCATATGCAGAATATAAGTCATCAGCTTTTCTGGTATAATCCGCTTTAAATTTTACCTTTAAGAACTTGTGCTTGAAATAACTATCAAAATCGATATCCTCTCCTTCAATCTTTGATGAATAAACGGACGAAACAGATTTATAAAATTGAAAATAATCAACAGGCATATCAAGCTTCTTGATCTTATCAATTTTATCCAAAGGTGATACTTTTACAGCCTTTGTATAATCATTAAGCAATTTATCTGTCAGAATCTTAAAACCCATAATAATATTCAATTCGTTCAAAGGTAATCGTTTTAAATCCTGTTTAAGATCAATCGGTTTTTTGGAAACGCAGAACTCCTCCGGCATTGCACCACAAAAGTTCAGTATAAGAATAGAGCAGGTTTTTATAGCACTTTACTTCCTATTTATACCGATGTTTAGTTATAGTTAAAACATTTATAATAAACACCTAACCCCGCATTATGCTTATGCATTGTTTCCACCAGTAGTTAATTGTATTAAGTCCTTTCTTTTCTCTATTATTTCATCAAACCGAAATATATCTTCACTCCATTCTAGAAGACCACTTTCAAGCCAGTCGATCCCCTCGATAATTTCTTCCTTGTAATTGGTTAAGGCTGCATAATTCCATGAAACTGCTTCATGGTGAAAGATTCTATTTCTAAATTTTCTTATCCCATTAAATTTTGAGCTCATTGTCTTTCTTTTTCTAATACTTTTTGGACAATTTGGAAATGCAAGTCGTATGTTTTTCCATAGGTTCTTTTCAAATTTTGAATCTAGCAATGAAGTCCAAAATCCAAACGACAATTCTGCTATAATCCTTCCTGTTGTTATTGCTTTCTTTTCTCTTAATATTTTGTTTCTTGCTTCTGAAACCCTGTCTATTTGAAAGCGGTTAACAATTTTAATAAATTCTGAATTCTCAAACCAATTGTCATCATTGAATTTTCTTTTTAATTGGAAGTCAAGATTATTTCTAAGAGCTATTTCCAATACTGACAACATTGGATAAAACGATTCTGAGATTTCGATATTTGCTTTATAGTGTGCTACTGCATTTTCAAAATTATCAGAATGATACCTTAAATATGGTTTAAGTCTTTCTTTTGAAATTAATCTTTCTATTGCTTTATATTCCATTTATTTTATATCTTTGTAATGCAGTCCCGGTATTTCCTCTCCCAGTCTTTTTGCTGGTGAAGAAGCCGGGTTCTTTGTTTTTTATTCTTTTTGTGTCAAAAGCAATATTCATTCATATTTTGATTTTTCTTCTCTATTGGTGGTAACGTTGGTGTATAAACACAACACACATACCCTCTATAACCTTAAATTTATTTACATGTAATCGGCTACAGTGTGGTCTTTCATGTAGTTCACAAAATCCTCGGTCATCTTTTTAACAATGGTTTCCCTGATGCATTTATCCACGGGGGTTACAGGATTGGTATGAGTGCATTCATCGTAATCTATCTCTCCCTCGATAGAGCTGTAGATATCGAAAACAGTAATTTCCGACGGCTCCTTTTTTAAAGAGAACCCTCCTGTAGGCCCGCGCATTGAACCGAGTATGTTATCCTTCACCAGGCGCTGGAGCACCTTGGCAACATGGAACTTTGTTGAGCCGATCCTGTCAGCAAGCTGAATGGCATTCATCGGTTTCCCTTCCCGAGAAAGGACAATCAACGAATGCATCCCAATGGTCATTGCATTTGAAAAGTTTATAACTTTAGGCATACAGGATATCTTTTATCTGCAAATTTATTCTATTTTCCGTCTAATTATACCCAAAATCCGCAATAAAAATGTTTTATTGCGGATCGATGTAAGAAAATCAATCGGTTACAGTTTCGTTACAATCACTGTAATCCGTGATTTTCTAAATCGGGCCTGTCTAACTACGTAGCCAGGTAGACCTGCCCGACTGCTGCGGTCAGGCGGGGTTTGCCTTAATCCGCAAGTGATTTGATCAGAAAAAATAAATAACTTGCGGATAAGGTTCTAAATTATTTTTCCTCGGGAATCCGGCGCAACACTTCAAGAAGGTGTTTCCAGAACATCTCTACCGTTTTTATGTTTATCCTTTCATCGGGCGAATGGACACCTCGAAGGGTAGGCCCGAATGATATCATATCCAGCTTTGGATATTTCTCGAGGAAAAGGCCGCATTCCAGTCCGGCATGAATGGCCCTGACCACAGGTTCTTTACCAAACAAATCTTCGTAAGCTGATTTTGATATCCTTAAAATCTCGGAATCTGTATTGGGCGTCCAGCCGGGATATCCGTCGCCATGCTTCACCTTTGCTTTTGCAAGCAGGAAAACACTCTCCACCATATTGGCAACATCGCGTTTGGCGCTTTCCACCGAGCTTCGCTGGCTTGTCCCTACAAATATCTTGTCATCGTTCATCTTTATGGATGCCAGGTTTGTGGATGTCTCTACAAGCCCCGGTATCTCCCTGCTCATCTCAATCACCCCGTGGGGACAGGCGTAAATGGCATTTAGAAGGTTAAACTGTGTTTTTTCATCGATAACAAATTCAGGCATATCAACAGTCCCCATCTTCATTTTAAGGTTGGGTTCCGTGGCCTTGTACTCCCTCTGTATCTCATAGAAGAACATATTGAACTCGGCCCTGACCTCCTCTTTAACGGTATTAGGCACCAGTACGACTGCCTTTGCTTCCCTCGCAATGGCATTGCGCAGATTGCCTCCGTCAATGCTGCTCACCCTCAATCCATACTTTCGTGCGGCATTCCACAGAAACCTGTTCAGTATTTTATTGGCATTACCCAGCCCTTTGTTGATATCATCACCGGAATGTCCGCCTTTAAGGTTACCTACAAGGACTTCAAATGCAAAGTGCCCTGACGGCACATCCTCCTTTTTGTATTTAAAAGTTGCTTCCGTATCTATTCCGCCGGCACAGCCGATAAACAGTTCACCTTCATCTTCCGAATCAAGGTTTATCAGAATTTTTCCTTCAAAGAAATCTTTTTGCAGGTTGAAGGCCCCGGTCAGCCCGGTCTCTTCGTCCACCGTGAACAGACACTCCAGAGGGCCGTGCTCTATCCTGTCCGATGCCAGGATAGCCAACTGAGTGGCAATCCCGATACCGTCATCGGCACCAAGTGTTGTTCCTTTGGCTTTTACCCATTCCCCGTCAACATAGGCATCTATGGGGTCTTTTTCAAAATCGTGCTTAACATCACTGTTCTTCTCACAGACCATATCAACATGTGATTGAAGCACAACCGTCTGTCTGTTCTCATATCCAGGCGAGGCAGGTTTCTTTATCAGTACGTTTCCTGCATCATCTTTTTTAGCTTCCAGACCATGTTTTTCGGCAAAATCAAGAAGGTATTTAATTATCTTCTCCTCCTTCTTCGATGGCCGCGGCACTTTAAGTATCTCACTGAATTGCGACCATACTTCTTTCGGTTCCAGTTCTGCTATCTTCATGATATTAATATTTTTGTTTTATGATGTCTTCCCCTTCAGGCCTGCAATATACCAAAAACAGATAAATTCCGGGCATTTCAATCGCCCAATACTTTTTCCAGTTCCATAACCTCCCTTTTCTTCTCATTCTGTCCCACACTGTCGTATGAATACCGGAGGTTGTTAAGTATCCTTGTGACCGTGTCAATGGTTGAACAGGGAGTAAAATAATAGTCGAGGAACGACATCTTTTGCTGTTTCAAAAAAACTTCTATTTCACGTTTCCCGATTATTGCACCGTTGTTGATAGGATTAATGTAAAACAAGGCCGAGCAGTCAGCTGCCGGGCATCCGTCATCGCCAAGCTCATCATCAAGGTAAACAAGAATAAAGTTCTTGGGCAGGTTCACCCCGTAAACAGGCATGCTCAGACTTTGGCAAACAATGGAATAAACAACTGACAACGACACGGGATTGCCTTTCCTGGTCGAAAGGACATCATTTATAAAATTATTCTTCGGCGAAAGCGGCTCTTTGCTGTTGCGTGAAAAGCCGTATTTATCAAAAAGCACGTAATTCACTATCCTGATATTCTCAAGGGAAGTGAGGTTTCCCCTCATCTCAAGCCATATCTCTTTCTTTATCTCATCTATCTTTTGCCTGATATCCGAGAACTCAAGCTCGGGATAGTTATACTTTGCCACAAGGTATGAAGCATACAAGAGGTCTTTTGCCCCTGACTGCTTCCACATTTTCAACTCACTCTTAAGGTTCTCAAACTGCAAAGAGTGGATAATATTTTCGACACGTTTCTGAAAAACACCATCGGCTGATGTCTCCCAGGCCTTCTCCAGCTCGGGCACGATCTCCACCTGCTCTTTAAGCAGTTCTCCCTCTACCGATGAGAAAATCTCCGCATCAGGGTCATCGAGAAGGGATATCAGTGCATGAAGTTTTTTTGTGTCCATCACTCCGTTTTATGCTCAGTCGTTGAACAATCTTGAAAGAACCGTCCTTACCAGCTTTTCTATCGTTTTTTTGTAATCAGCGCTCGAAGTTCCTGCAAGCCGGTTGGCAATGATAGCACATACGGTTGCTGCCCTGTGCCCCATCAGCGCCGACAGCCCGTAAATGGCAGAGCACTCCATCTCGTAGTTTGTGACGCGATACTCCTTGAACCTGAAAGCCGTTATCTTGCTGTTAATGTCCGGGTCGGCAAGTTCCAGGCGCAGTACACGTCCCTGCGGACCGTAGAATCCGGGAGCCGAAATATTCACCCCTTTGGTTATGCCGTCACCTTCAAGTGTTTTAACAAGTTCTTCCGAGGCATTGACCACATAGGGCGCCGCAAGCTGTCCGTTCCAGTCCAAAGCGGTCGTGAACGCTTTTTCAAACTCAAGGTCACTGACATCGTCCCTGCCGGCGTAGTAGTTAAGCAACCCGTCGAAGCCTATGGCCTTTTCGCTCAGCACCCAGCTGTCAACAGGAAGGTCTTTTTGAAGGGAACCCGATGTGCCTATCCTCACCAACCTCAGCGATGTCAGCTTATCTTTTACCATCCGTGTGGTAAAATCAATGTTCAACAGGGCATCAAGTTCCGTAAGGACAATGTCGATATTATCGGTGCCGATACCGGTTGACACAACTGTTATACCTCTACCGTTATATGTTCCTGTCTTTGACACAAATTCACGGTTATGTTTTTCAAATTCCACAGTGTCGAAAAAAGAGGCAACCAGCTCCACCCTTCCCGGGTCACCGACAAGGATAACCGTATCGGCCAGTTCGTCCGGCCTCAGGTGCAGATGAAACACACTGCCGTCATCATTTATGATAAGTTCCGATTCTTCAATTCGTCGCATAGCTGTTTTATTTCTATCAAATTTAAGAAAAAAACAACATCTTGTATCAATGCATCTTTACAAAATATCTCTTTGAGTTTAATGATTTGATTTTATAGTGCAGGGTTTGGAGCAAAATAAATTGCAATTCAATTATTTGGCAAAGGGAAAAGCCGGCAATCTTTAGTAAGCAGAAATTTTTACAATTTCAATAAGCGCAGAGCACCGGAAACTTTTGTAGAATACCCATTATCCCGATCCG
>JALVJU010000698.1 GCA_027034005.1 Marinilabiliaceae bacterium | reverse complement strand
TGATCCAGGAGCTGGACAACGGCAATATCAACTGGACAGTTCAGAACATCAACGGAAAAACATACAATGTGGGGACTTTTGAAAAAAAGCTTCTTTTCCCGCAAAGAACGGGTAAGATCACCATCGGGCCAACTGAGATAGAGTTCACTGTGAAAAAGCGTGTGGCACGCCGTACTCACAGTATATTCGATGATTTCTTCGAGTCGAACTACCGGATAGTTAAACAGAGGGTTAAGACAAAACCCATAACCATAACTGTAAAACCTCACAAGGGAATTCCGCCCGAAGGATATACCGGAGGAGTGGGCCATCTTTCGATGAAGGTTACAACATCAAAAACAAAGGTCAAGACAAACGAGAGTATCACGCTGAAAGTCGTTATCAGCGGTACAGGAAACCATAAGCTGGTCAATGCACCGAAAATTAAGTTCCCTGCCGATTTCGATGTGTTCGATCCTACTGTTTCCAACAAGTTCGTGAACACAACGGCAGGAATGAAAGGAACAAAAACATTTGAATACCTTGCCATTCCACGTCATGCAGGGACTTATGTAATACCGTCGATCAAATTTGCATATTTCGATCCCACGGCCGGCAAGTACAAAACCGTATCTTCAGGCCCCATCAACATCGAAGTTGAAAAAGGCGAAGGCGATCAGCAGACAGGCACCGTTGTTTCTGCAAACAACAAGGAAAGGGTTAAATTCATAGGTAAGGATATCAGGTTCATCAAAACAGGTAAGACAAAACTGAAACCAGCAGGAACATTCCTGTTCGGCTCTCTTACCTACTGGGCATCGCTGATAATTCCGCTTCTTCTGTTCATCATCATCTACATGGTAAACAGGAAGAAACTGAAAGAGCGTTCCAACATGCAGCTTCTCAGGACCAAGAAAGCCAACAAGGTTGCAGCAAGGAGGCTGAAGCAGTCGGCCAAATACCTGAAAGAAGGCAAGAAAGAAGAGTTTTACGAAGAGGTGCTTAGGGCGCTGTGGGGCTACATCAGCGACAAGCTGAGCATACCGGTCAGCGAGCTTAACCGCGACAACATACGCAGCATACTTGAAAAATCGAACGTAAACAATGAAGTGATAGATTCATTCATCGAGATACTTGACACATGCGAGTTTGCCCGTTACGCTCCTGCCACCGAAAGTGGTGAAATGGACAAGTTGTACAAAACAACGATGGATACGATCAGTAAGATCGAGAATCAGATTAAAAGAAAGTAACAATAAAATGACAATGATGAGAAAGACAATATTAATTCTTTCGGCCCTATTATATCTTTTCCTGATGCCTGTAACGGCACAGGAAGACCAGAGGTTTGCCAAGGCGAACGAACTTTACACACAGGGTAAGTTCGAAGAGGCAACCAAGGCTTATGAGGAGATACTGAGAACAGGAGTGGAAAGCCCCGAATTGTACTACAACCTGGGTAACGCCTACTACAAAAGCGGACTGTTACCGCAGGCCATCCTGAACTATGAGCGTGCCAAACTACTGGCTCCCCGTGATCAGGACATTGAATACAATCTTCAGCTGGCACGAAGCCAGACTATTGATAAGATAGACAAGGTAGGTGAGTTTTTCCTAAAGACCTGGATCAGGGCATTGCGAAACAAGGCGGATTCTGACACCTGGGCCTACATGTCCATTGCCTTCTTCGTCATGGTCATTGCCATGCTGTTCCTGTTCTATTTCAGCAGTACTGCAACACTGAAGAAAGCCGGATTCTTTATGGGGATACTGTTCCTATTCCTTTTCATTTTCAGTTTCTCGTTTTCAAGGCAGCAGAAACAAAAACTTGTTAATCGGGATTATGCCATAATATTTGCCCCTACCGTTAATGTAAAAAGTTCACCTGATGCCAGCGGAACAGAGATATTCGTTCTTCACGAAGGCACTAAAGTAAAGGTGATAGATGAGCTTGGCGAGTGGAGACAGATCGAGTTGAGCGATGGCAGCAAAGGGTGGATAAATGCTTCTACCATAGAAATCATTTGACAGGAAGGCAGGTTCTTGAGCTCTCACCTCAAAGAGTTAAATGCCCATGGGTGATGATTTGTTTATTTGAAAGATCTTCGCTGATCGCTAATCTCATATCGTCAATCGCATATCAGAATGCTTTGATTAGCGATTTGAAATTGCAGATTGTATCTTCGCTATTCATCAATCAAATATCCCCCAAAATTGGCAGGCCCAACGGGGCGAAAT
>JALVJU010000697.1 GCA_027034005.1 Marinilabiliaceae bacterium | reverse complement strand
GAAGACATGAAATACAAACTAAGCCGCAGCAATGCCATAAAATCTGACGACATCAGCGACATCATGATTCAGGCCACTGCTCTTCAGGATAAAGTTGATGAACTGACCGCCGAGCTGAACAAAATGAAAAGCGACCTGAAATACAACAAGAATTCTTATCAAAAGATATCCGAAGACCTGCAAAAAACAAAAACACAACTCCTGTCGCTTCAGAAAGATACGGCAGGTTTGCACTACTCCATCAAACTGGCAAGGGATAGAAACGACATGCTGACCAAAGAGCTTTCTGCCACAAAACAGAAGTACAATGACCTTTATGCCGATTATTCCCTGATGCAGGATAAGATTGACAACAAGGATATACAGTTGAAATCACTTGAAAAACAACTCATATCCCAGAAACAGACAATCGATGAGATATCCAAAAACTTTATAAAACTGCGCAAACAACTTCTTGAAGCAGAATCAAGCAACAAACCTATCAATCCAAACAAAAACGCTTACATCGACAAGATAGCCAAACTGCTGGGACACTATTAGGATCATATCAGACGTATAACAGTCCACCCACACCCCTTTGCCCCTAAAGGGGAAACCAACGCGCAAAAGCTCCCTTTTGAGAATTATTGGATGTGGGTGAAGAATGCAATACCACATTTACACTTGCCATGACATTAGGATGCTTAGCAATAGCGAAGTCCCGTAAAACAGGATGCGTTTCTGTCAGGCAAAGTACATCAGGCTCAGGATCCCCACTGAAACTATCATGTAAAGAACAGTAAGGGGAAAACCTATTTTGAAGAAATCCTTAAAGGTATATCCCCCGGGTCCGTAAACCATCAGGTTGGTCTGATAACCTATCGGTGTGATGAAGTTGGCTGCAGCTGCAAACGAGACAATCAGAATGAAAGGCATTGGGTCAAGTCCCAGGTTGTGGGCAGCTGTTACCGATATTGGAAACAGGATAGCCACGGCTGCCTTGTTGGTGATGTATGCAGCAAGAATTGAAGTGATGATAAAAATACCTGTAAGCAAGGCAACCCTCCCGAACGGCAGGAAAACAGAAATCACAAAATTGGCGATCAGATCGGCAACACCTGATTTTATCATGGCCGTGCCAAGCGCCAGAGAAAGTGCGATTATCACAGCCAGGTTGTAGTCGATACTCTTTGGCAAATCTTTTGCCGAGACAACTTTCAGTATATTGATTACCGCAAGCACAACAAGCAATCCCATGAACAGTGGAACGACCTTAATGGCTGCAAGAAAGATGGCAAGCAGCGTTCCGCCAAGAAGTGTCCATATTTTATATGGCTCGGGCTTACGCAGTTCCCTGACTTTCGACAACAGGTAAAAGTCCTGTGTGCCCTGTATCCTGCTGGAGAAATTTTCCCCGGCGATCAACAGCAAAACGTCACCGGCCTTAAGTTTCACATCTTCGATATGGTCAACGATCTTCTCACCGTTCCTGTGTATCGCAACGAGGGCAGCATCGTAACGTCCCCTGAAATTTATCTCTTTCACCGTTTTGGTTATCAGTGTTGAGTTGTACGATATCACTATCTCAACTATCTGCAGCAATTTAAGCTTCGACATCATACCAAGAGTAGGCAGTGTCAGACCACTTTTATCCGATAGTATTTCTGCTATGTTGTTGTTATCACCGGCAAAACGCAGCGTGTCGCCTTCTTCAAAAACAAAACTGTCATCCAGTACCTGGTGCATCACCTTATTCCTGATAACTTCAACCAGGAACAGTTCTTTCTCATTTAATCTGAAATCGGTATCCCCTATTGTTTTGTTAACAAGGTGCGAACCTGCCCTTATCTCCGCTTCCACAAGGTACTTTCGTTCTCCTTCGGCAAACTCCTCCATTGCCGATTTGCGGTCCGGCAACACCTTGTAACTAAAGAAATAGAGATAAAGAATCCCTATCACAAGCATGGGAAAGCCCACATAGAAAAAATCGAACATCTCGAGATGTCTCAGGCCCGGAACTATCTTCTGGTCAATGACCATACCGCTTACGATAAGGTTCGTTGATGTTCCGATCAGTGTTACACAACCTCCAAGGATAGCAGCATAAGACAAAGGTATCAGCAGTTTCGATGATGAAACATTATGCCTGCGGCTCCATTGGTGCACATAGGGCATCATAACCGCCACAAGCGGGGTGTTATTCAGAAAAGCAGACAGACTGCCCACCCATATCATCATTC
>JALVJU010000696.1 GCA_027034005.1 Marinilabiliaceae bacterium | reverse complement strand
AAAGGGATAGAGATGATGCGCAAGGCCGGAGTGGAGGTTACAACAGGAGTACTTGAACAGGAGAGCAGATATCTTAACCGCAGGTTCTTCACTTTTCATGAGAAAAACCGTCCTTTTGTCATGCTTAAGTGGGCCCGGACACTTGACGGCTTTATCGACATCCACAGGGAAACCGGGGCGCCGGCACAGCCCACCTGGATAACCAACGAATGGGCCCGCAGGTCAGTTCACAAACAGAGAAGCACCGAACAGGCGATACTTATCGGCACGAACACGGCATTGAAAGACGATCCTTCCCTGACTTTAAGGAACTGGAAAGGCAATTCCCCCAAACGTGTTGTGATAGACAAGGGATTGAAGCTTCCGCGGACGTTTAAGGTGTTTTCCGGCAATGAGGAAACCATTGTCCTGAATGAGATAAAAAACGGCCAAGAAAACAATGTTCTTTATGTGAAAAAAGACCTTTCCAATAACGGAATTGACAACATCCTCTCTGCACTGAAAGAGCTGGAAATACAGTCTGTCGTTGTGGAAGGCGGCAGACAGACACTGGAAAGTTTCATCCGGTCAGGGTTATGGGATGAAGCTTTTGTTTACACGGGAGAAAAATGGTTTGGCAAAGGAGTAAGATCACCAATATTAGAACAGGTGCCTGAAGAAAAACACGAATTTGGCAGCAGTAAACTTTTTGTTTACCGCAATATGTCGTAATTTAAAGAAAAAGTCCCGAATGGAACTGGCAGAGATATTCACAGCAACGGTTAAAACCATCCTTGTTTCAGCATATTTCATAACCATGCTGGTAATTGTCAGTGTGATAATGTTGCAAAACAGGAACCCGTTAAAGACCCTCTCCTGGATCATCGTTCTTCTGTTGTTGCCCTTTTTCGGTTTTGTCCTGTACGTGTTTTTTGGTCAAAACTGGCGCAAGGAAAAGATAATAGCAAGAAAAGGACTAAAGAACCACGATCTTTTCGCTTCTATGTCGCATTCGCAGGTAAAAGAGCTCAACGATAGCAACCTGCTTCTAAATTCCGGCATTTACACCAAAAGAAATATCATCAGGCTCTTGCTCAACAATGCAAATGCCATTGTTACACATGGCAACAGCGTTCAGATACTCAACAACGGAGACCATACTTTTTCGTCGATAATCAGGGAACTGACAAATGCAAAGCATTTCATTCATCTCCAGTATTACATCTTTGATGAAGATAACATCGGGAATACCATAATCGACATCCTGACGGCAAAAGCATCGGAGGGAGTTGAGGTTAGACTGATAATCGACGATGTAGGAGGATGGCAGCACAGCGATGCTTTTTTCGAAAAACTGAACAGTAACGGTATTCAGGTCGAGCGCTTCCTGAAGGTTCGTTTCCCGATGTTCACAAGCAAGGTAAATTACCGGAATCACAGGAAAATAATTGTCATCGACGGAAAGGTAGGTTTTCTTGGCGGCATAAACATTGCCGACCGTTACATCAACGGGAAAGAAAAGCTCGGGATCTGGCGCGACATGCACTTGAAGATAGAGGGGGACGCTGTTCTTGCCATGCAGGAGATTTTTCTTACCGACTGGTATTTTGTTAAGCAGGAGGAACTGTCGGACAAAAAGTATTTTCCGCCTTCAGACCCTTCCGGTGACAAGTTGGTGCAGATAGTTCCAAGCGGCCCTGATTCCGACTGGCCGGCAATCATGATGGGGTATCTGCAGGCCATTGCTTCCGCAATGAAATATGTTTACATCGTCACACCTTATTTCATGCCTACCGAACCTGTGCTCATGGCCATCAAGGCAGCAGCTCTCGGGGGTATTGATGTTCGTATCCTGCTGCCCGAAAAGTCGGATGCCGAGTTTGTGCATATGTGCAGCCGTTCTTACATAAAAGAGTTGTTGATTGCCGGGGTAAAGGTGTATTTCTACCAGAAAGGATTCGTCCACAGCAAGCTGATCGTTGTTGATGACCTGCTTTGTTCCATAGGTACCACCAACATGGATTTCCGCAGCTTTGAATACAATTTTGAGGTCAATGCTTTTATTTACGATGAAGAGAAGGCCACCGAAGCACGAAATATCTATCTAGATGACCTCAACAGCAGCCGTCAGATATTCTATGATGTCTGGCAGGGACGTTCAAAATGGATGAAGCTAAAAGAGTCATTTGCCCGGCTGTTCAGCCCGTTGCTTTAGTGTCATGTCAGGCGAATCCTTACATCTGGCTCACACCCCTAACCCCTCGTATGCCATGCGCATAGGCCCTATTCAGGGAACTTAAGGGTGCAGGGCGGGCATGTAACATATTATGTTTTACATGGTCAATTTTGGATATCAAACTTCACCAGAACTCCGAAATGGTCGGAAGGCCAGGGCTTATCGTCATACACCCACTTATCCTTGTAAGAATTCATATTCACCTTTTGGCATTTTACAAAAGACACTTTAGGCCCTACCAGCATGGCATCAACGGCATTAAGTCTTTTGCCCTTGTAAAAGATGTAATCGATGCGGTCACGCTCGTCGGCTTTGGGAGTCCAGCTTACGGTCTTCTTGAAGTCAGTGGGGCTTGCAGGCCAGGTTATCCCCGGATAGTTAACCTCATCGGGATTCACTTTGCGGTATGCATCAACAAATCCGTTCTTCTCAAGTTCAAGGGTATTGTTCCAAGGTATTACGAGCCCGTTATGATCAAACATCTCCTTAGTCTTTTCCGTCCAGTCGAGGTGCGAGGCATCGTTCATGTCCATGCCGATGAGAACGGGAGTGCCTTCCTCTAATTTGGCAAAATTTACCAATGCCTTTACCGCCTCATCTTTTTTCGACAGTTTGTTGTAGGAAAGTATCGTTTCCACATTGGTTACAGGCTGGGGATTGCCATGGCCATCATCGATCATTTTCCAGTCGGGGATACCGCCGGTATATCCGCGTGGCATGTAAACCGCATAGTACTTGTAATCAAGATGTCCGGCACAAACCCACATCCTTTCGCCCTTCACATCAAGCAGATATGCAGCTATCGACCCACTGTCGAACTTTGTATCGTCAAAAATGATCTTTGTTTTTTCGACGGGAAACTTACTTATCAAAGATACATCGCCTCCTACAAATTTGCCGTAATACTTTACGCCTTTACTTTCCAGTTTTGTAAGCAATTTGCCTGTCCAGTCCTCGCCGTCGTAATTCCGTATCTCGGAGAAAGTTACCACATCGGGTTGAAGGGTGGTTATTACATCTGCAATCTTATCAAGTCCGTCTTTTACGTTAGTGCCTTCCTGCCAAACGTTCATCTGAAGTACAGTGAACGATTGTTGAGAGAAAATCATAAATGTGACAAAAAGATACAGAAACACTAGAGTAACAGATCTTTTCATAACCATAAATGTTTAAGTTGTCCCTAAAAATGAGAAGGAAAGGAAGTGGGACATACTGGATTCGAACCAGTGACCCCTACCCTGTCAAGGTAATGCTCTAAACCAACTGAGCTAATGTCCCTACTGTTTCAATATGCAAAAATAGTGATTTTGTTAAATTGAGGAACTTTTTGCGAAAAAATTATTTTTAGGTCATATACGTTCCTGCCTGTCTCGCTGCGTAGCCAGATAGACCTGCCAGGCTGGCATGGTCAGACGGGTCTAGTTGCGTTATCAGGCAAACCTGCCCGAATGCTATCGTCAGACAGGCCCGATTGGTATGGTCAGGTGATTGCATGGATAGAAATTTTATTTGGGCGCGACTTGGAGTCGCACTCCCAATTTTTACGGTGCCACCCTGGAAGCGTTTATGCCAACGGTATCCTCACCCCACGATTCCCATCTCCTTGAGGAGAGATTAGGAGGGGAAGGGGCTAAAAATCTTTTACCTAAACGTTGAACCATGGTTTGGGCTCAAAATGATATGTCAACTTGTTAAAATTTGAGCTTACGATATGTAAGTAGTTCTATTTTAATCAATATGTTTCAGATATGTTTATTGTTTTTTATGTGGGCTACCGAAGATGGCCTGGTTGCGGGCTTTTTCCGTATAATTAATCAATCTTCAGCCTGCGAAATATTGAACACCGAGATCAATTCTTTTAATTGCTCTGCTTGTGCAGCTAATTCTTCGGCTGATGCTGACATTTCTTCGGCAGATGCTGAATTTTCGCTTGCTATCTCAGTCAGTTTTTGTACCGAAATATTTATATTTTCTGCTCCGTCTTGTTGTTCTTTACTTGCCGTAACAATGTTATTTACAAGTTCAGCACTTTTAATTATTTCAGGGATTAATGTTTCAAGCCTTTCACCTGCTAACTTTGATATATTATTCCCGTTCTGTGATAATTCGGATATTTCATCAGACGCTAATTTTGATTTTTCCGCAAGTTTTCTAACTTCTTGTGCAACAGCTGCAAAACCCTTTCCTGCATTACCGGCTCGGGCTGCTTCTATTGATGCGTTTAGGGATAAGATATTTGTCTGAAATGAGATATCTGTTATTATTAATGTCTTTTTACTAATATCTGAAACTGCTTTTATTGTCTTGACAAAAATATCATTGCTTTCACGCAATTCTTCTGCTGCTTTTTTTGAAATACCAGCAGTATCTTCTGCATTTTGCGTATTTAAATTTATCATCGCCATCATTTGTTCCATTGAACTTGCAATCTCCTCTGTAGTAGATGCTTGTTCATTGGCTCGCTCTGAAATTTCTTGCGATGCTTTGCTCAATTGGTTGCTTGCCTGAAATATTTCCAGGGAACTTCTTTTCACCCCATTAATTAATTTCAGGAGCTTTTTATTTTGTTCTTTACTTATCTTGGCTTCTTGTGCACTTTGTTTGGCTTCTTTATTTATACGGAGCGACCTGAAAATTAAAAAAGCTATCAATAATATGGCAAATAAAGCTATGATAAATAGGTTTTTAACATTTTTTTGTTTCTCAATTTCGGCTTTCAAAGCAATTTCTTTTTTTTCTTGCTCCAGCATACTTGCTTGTTTTTCTTTTTCGTACTTATATTGTAATTCCAATTTTGTTGCTTCTTTTATGTTATTTACATTGAAGATACTATCGCTTAGATTTTTATACCCAACATAGGTTTCATATGCATTTTTGTAGGCTTTTGCTGATTTATAAATTGATGAAAGCTGTTTATAAGCTTCTTTTTGCAGTTCCAAAACGTCTAAATCTTTAGCCATCTTAAGTGCTTTCTTTGAAAAGTACTCTGCTTTGTCGTATTTTTGCGTCAAAAGGTATATATTGCCAATTCTTAAATATGATTCACTAATACCATAATTATTGTCAATTTCTTTCATTAATGTTAAGGCTTTTTGATAATAATCAAGAGCCGTAGGAAATTTTTGTTGATCTTGATATATTTGTCCTATATAAGATAAACTCTGTGAAACCCCATATTTGTCACCAATTTCTTCGTAAAGTTTTATTGATTTTTGATAATAATCCAAACTTTTAGAATAATCTCCAAGAAGATAGAACGTATTCCCTATACTGTTTAAAGCATTTGAAATCTCTTTTTTGTTATCAATTTCTTTATTAATTTTTAAAGACTTATTAAAATAATCCAAGGCTTTATCATACTTGCCAAAATCTTTATAAACATATCCTAAACTTAGGTAACTTCTGGCAGCATGCCTTTTATCATCTTTTTTTTGAAATATGGCCAAAGATTTTCTGTAATTTTCTAATGAATTTGTTGAATCGCCCAAAACCCGGTAAATCGCTCCTATATTTTTCAAACTAATGGCAACCCCTATGCTATCGTTCAGTTCTTTGTCAATTTTCATCGATTTTTGATAATACTCAAGAGTTTTGGAATAATTGTTCTGCCGTGAATAAACAATACCTATATTGTTCAAACAGTTTGAAATCCCATTTTTGTTTCCAATCTCTTCGTTTAATTTCAATGCTTCATTGTAATGTTTGAGTGCCTGATCATAATCCGATTTATGGAAATAATATAAACCTATTAATTTCAAAGTCTTGGCTTTCCCTTTTTTATAATTCAATTTATCTGCAAGAGCTATACCTTCCTGTGCATATTCAAGCGTGGAACTGCTATTTACATATAGAAGTTTTTTAATAATATCATTCATTATGTCAATATACAAGGTATCTTTTTCTACATGTTTTTGTAATACCATTTTTAAGCTGTCAATGTCAGAAATTTGTGCCTTCAATTTTAGTAAAAAGGATGTAAAAACAAGTAGGACAATAAGTAATACGATTTTTTTCATAATAAAATCTATAGTTTAATCGTTCTTTTATAAATTCGTTCGCAATCCAATTTGTTGTTAAAAATAGTATTTTTCCGGATTAGAGGTACGCAACCTATGTATACGATTGCTTAAGCATTATCTTAAGTTCCATGATAAAGTTAAATATATTCCTTTAAAATCAGAAGTGTTTGCTTCTGATAACATTATCATTTTTGGGGTTTTCTCGTGTTTTTTAACATTAATGTCTTGAAGCTCCACACAGGGAAGTACTACACGCTTTATCAGTTGTGTGAGAGTTACCGTCTTGACGGCAGGATAAGGCACCATGTAATTGTTGGTTTGGGAAAGCTTGAAGAGCAGTTGGGTTCGGTAGAAGCCATTAAATCGTTGGGCAAAAGGATAGAGGAAAAACTGACAGG
>JALVJU010000695.1 GCA_027034005.1 Marinilabiliaceae bacterium | reverse complement strand
GAACTCCTTGCCTTTTGCCTTATGTATCGTTGATACAAGCACAGTCTCGATATCGCCCGTAATAAAATCTTCCAGCTTCGATTCTCGCAAAAACACTTTAAGATCGGACACATATTTTCTTTTGGGGTTTGCTGCCTCAAAATCTCTGATGATGTTCATGCACAACTCAAGTTTAGTACTGTGCGAAAACCTACCGGCCAGGTCATGTTTAGCCCTTTTCCATGTCTCGTCACTTATGGTGAAAGTATCATCCTTCAGGTTCATGACAAACAGGAAAAACCTGATCTCGTAAAGATCGTACAGGTTGAAACTGTCGTTGCTTTGTATCAGCTTGGCGTGGATACCGTTTTTCAAAAGTAATCCTGCAACCTGCAATGCTTCGTCGTTCGTTTTTGTCAGGACAGATGTTGAACCTGGTAAGCCTGATCGGATCACATCATCCACAACGGGAGTTATCAGTTGATCCGATCTGTGTTTTACGATTATTATCCTGCCCAATTCTTTCCTTACGGCCTGTATGTCGGCAGATTTTATCCTGTGCCGGATTGTTTTCACAAAACGGTTAGTAAAACCGACAAGGTTCTTACAGCTCCGGTAATTTTCAACAAGCTCGTATTTCCTCGCATTTTTATCTTGTATGAACTGTTCAAGGTATTTGGAATCCGCCCCCCTGAACTCATAGATGTTCTGGTCGTCATCGCCAACGGCTATCACGCGCATCTCATCGTTGTACTCCATCAAAGTGGTTATCAGGTTAAACTCATCGCTGTCCATGTCCTGTGCCTCATCAATAACGAGAACGGTTTTAGTTATACGGTTCGGCTCCACCTCATTGTCCCTGATCTTTTGAATGGTAGTCTGGATTATCTTCCCCGATTTTTCAATATCGCCTACTTTGCCGAGCAGGTCAAAGCAGTAGGAATGAAAGGTCTTTATCTCAATGAAATTGGCTGCGTTGCCTATCAGTTGCAGAAGGCGTTTCTTGAACTCCGTGGCGGCCGCACGCGAAAAGGTGAGCATCAGCAACTGCTCATGCTTCACATCCTCCATCAGCAACAGGGATGCCAGTTTGTGCACGAGCAACCTGGTCTTTCCGCTCCCCGGCCCGGCTGCCGTAACGATGTACTTCGACTCCCGGTCTTTGATTATCTCAAGCTGAGCAGGCGAAAGCTCGCCGAAAAGCTGCCTGAACTTGCGCGGCGTGATATTCCTTTTTATCTCATCGGTGCGGCTACCTTTGAAATATTTTCTCAGGAACGAGCTGTAGTTCATCTGAAAATAGTCGTCCACAAACTGCAGCGCCTCCTTGTAGTTGTTAATCATCTTACCGGCATACTCGCCAACGATGTGTATCTGCTGCACCTTATTTTCATAAAACTGCTTTAACTTCCTGTAATCCTCCTCTTTGTACCTCTTCCTGTTGTCTTTTTCAAGCCGCTCTATGGTCAACCGGTTGTAGATAACAAGAAAACCGCCTTCCAGCTTTAACGCATCTATCCTGGAGAGATAAAACAGTGTGTCCTCAATGTCGTTTATGGATATTTTACGGGTAAAAAACGGATGGTTTTCATAGGCATCTTTCAGCTCTATCACCGAAAAATCGATTCGGACATTTTCATTGGTAAGGTCATATTCCCCGGGGTTGGCAGCTATCTTTTCATTAAGGTATTCAATGATAAAACTTGCAAGCTCGATCCTCCTTTCAAGCTTGCCTGAAAGCTCCTCTTTGTCTTGTAAGAGAACTAACTTAAAATGGTTTTTTGAAAAATCAAGGTTCTTTCTTTTTGCCCAATTCTTTACCGCCCAGAAATTTATGACAGACCTTATCCTGTTTGGAGAGGCATCCGGTATTCCTGCCTCCTCCATCTCTTCGTTCAGCTGTTTTATGAAAAAACTTCTCTCTTCAATGTCAGATGCCGACAAAAGGAATTTCTCAATTTCGGTGAACGATTTTACTATCTTACGTGAACGTTTGTTTTCACCCACTTTTATGAAAGCCGACAAGTCTTTGGTGTCTGCCAGTATTTTCTCTTCGCGGAGCAGGTTGATGACCTCGATAACCTCTTCTTTAACTATACCGAGATGGTCGGAGATATAGTCTATCCGTGACTCTGCATCCTCACCGGCGGCCTCTTTCCGCGTTTTGCTCGAAAACAGTTTTTTGATGATCCTTACGGCATTCTCTTTCTGCTTCTCGTTGAAACGGAAAGAACCGTTGATCTTAT
>JALVJU010000694.1 GCA_027034005.1 Marinilabiliaceae bacterium | reverse complement strand
AAGAGCCTGATCTTTCAAGTGACCAGCCGGTTGTAACACCTTCTTCAAAACCGGGATTTGTGATCACATAGTTGTATCCGGATATATATTTGGGGTTTTCCCTGTTGCCGAAGAAGAAATGCTGTTCTCTCCACCAGTTGGCAGCAATGGCCATCAGGGAGTCTTTAACCTGGCTGTACTCTTCCTTATCAGCAAGGTTAACTTTTTCCAAAGGGTCGGCTACATAATCGTAAAGTTCAATATCCTCTATCTTATTTTCATCCCAGTCGATCTCAGCCGGGATGTAAGATGTATTGTCCATCCAGGCAATAAACCTGTACCTCTCGGTACGAAAAGAGTACCCCATATTCCCGCCTGCACGGTATTGTGAAACGGCACATGTCTTCATCAGCTTTTTGCCCTTCACTGACGGCGTGAGCACATTGCCTTCAAGATAATCGGGCACATCAAAACCGGCAAGGTCAACAAGCGTAGGATAAATATCGTAGCTGTCAACAGGCCTGTACTCTACACCGCCTTGCCCGTTTGGCACGGCAATTATCAGCGGCAGGTGTGTCCCGTTCTCAAAATTGGTATGCTTTCCCCACTGGTTATGATCGCCAAGATGATATCCGTGATCGCCCCAGATAACAATGATGGTATTTTCATCCAGGCCTGTCTCCTCAAGCCTGGCAAGCAACTTGCCAACCATATCGTCTATATATGTTGTACATGCGTAATAACCATGAATGATCCTTCTTTGAAGATCCTGATCCATCTTTTGAGTTACATCCGTATAGTCCCAGTCGGCAGGAACATCAACAAACTTGTCAGGGTTTGGCTCCGGCTTGAAGTAGATGTATTGGGGAGCATCGGCAACGGTATCCTGAAACGGTGCCAGATCTATCTTGTCACGCTCGTACATCTCCCAGTACTTTCTTGGAGCGATGAACGGGATGTGCGGCTTCTTAAAACCGACAGCAAGAAAAAACGGCTTTTGCGGATCTTTGGCAAATTCATCAAGTTCGCTCAAACCCAAAAGACATGACTGTCCGTCTTCATATCCGTCGTAATCCACACCTTCGGGGCCTTCCTCAGTAACGGTATTGGCAGTAACCCTCCACTGCCCTTTTACAAATGGGCCATATTCTTCAGGATAGGTATATTGGGACATAGGGATATAATCTTTAGTCCAGGAAGCAGCATCATGTCCGCTGTCCACATTACGCGGGTCGAATATCTTACCTATCCCTACAGTCACGTATCCGTTGTTCTTGAAAAATTGCGGCAGTGTGATAACATCGGGATGGACATCGCGCATCTGGGTTTTAAGGTTCTTTACCCCTGTTCCGTCGGGAGTAACCCCGGAAAGCATACTTGTCCTTGACGGCCCGCAAACCGACCAGGCGCAGTATGCATTATTGAAAACTATTCCCCGGCTTGCAAGTTTATCGATATTGGGTGATTTTATCTGCGAATCGCCGTAGCAGTTAAGCTGCGGTTTAAGGTCATCGATGGCAATGAACAATATGTTCTTGTGCTGCGAGAAAGATGACTGGAAAATAAAAAGAAATAACATTAAAGAAACGACTTTCTTTGTGATGCTTTGTTTCATGACGAAAATATTATCATTTTAAGCAAAAGTACAATTCCGCTAACTTTTCAATCTTATAAATTGAATTATTTTTCTTTGATTTTGAATTATTGTGATAAGTCGGAGTACGACTAAGAGTCGTGCCCCGACTATAATGGTGCCTGGCTCTGATGATAATGGCAGTATCCGCTAGGGTTCTTTGTACGTATCTTGCACCTTTGTCCGGTAGATTTTGCAATGCCTTTACACTGCACTGCTGTTCCTGAGTGTGTTTTTGATGCCGATGAAGAAGATGTTGAGTAGCTGTATTGCTTAAATGACCACTTCGTCAGGTCGGAACGGCTTTCGAGCTTGTTCTCCAGCTCATCATCAAGTCCGGGGAAGAAATCTATCCCGGTCAGGTGCTCCACACTGTCCACACTCACCACATACGACTGCAATGGAGCAGTGCTTTTTTGGTTTGGAAGGATCAGGGCTATCATCTTCTTTTCTCCGGTCGGGTCGTAAATAACCTTGTAGTAGTATGCCGGAACGGTAACTTTGTTTGCCCCGATATGGCTTTCGGCCTGTGATAGCACTCCGCCGGTTACAACATATATCTCACCCTCCTTAACAGCCCAGTACCTGACAGTTGATTCCAGGTTTTTCCAGATGCCCCTGTTGAATCCCGGTTTCTGTGGCGACATATTCGACATGTAAAACGTTTCCGACATGGCCTGCCTGGAAAACTTCATATCTGCAGCAGGGCACAGGTGCCCCCTGTCGAAACCCGACCCCTTGTAATCGTACAGTTGTGCCGAACCGGTCGGGACTTCAGGGTCGGGCCTGAAATCATTGGTGCGTGAGGCCTGCCCGTTAACGTATGAAGCCGTCAGCTTGTAAAAGACCCATTCGGGCTGCTCGTCAACCTCTGAATAGGATAAGACATAGTATGTGTGCTTTACGACCTTTCCCTTGTTGCTGGTAGGAACAAGATCATCTGATGCCTTTATGCCGGAAACGCTAAACAGCAGAGCCAGGAGCGGCATCAGTCCCCTTAATAAGTTCATTTATGATGTGTGTAAATTATTAATAAAACGACTTTGCAGAATTCTCATTATATGAGAACTGCAAAGTCATTTGGTTCATTCTGAGTTTTTCTTACTCAATTTTCGTGCAAAATATTATTAATGTGTTCAAACAATTAAATGTTTAACGAATTTTAAGTTATCAAACCTGCATACTTCATTTGCACAAAAACATTTATGCTTCTGCATGAGAAAAATAGAATGTTTTTAAACCATGAAAACTACCGGAGATTACATTGCCCCTTTGGGATTTGGGCCATATTTGTTTTCTCCCGGCTGGCTGTCCTGTGCCCAAAGAACAATGAGCCAGATAGCACCTATCAAAGGGATTAAACTAATGAATATCCACCAGCCACTTCTACCCGTATCATGAAGTCGCCTGACAGACACAGCCAGTCCTGGTATAAAAACAAACAGCCCATACAAACCCGATAAAACATAATAAGTGCCAATTAGCTCGTCAATGAAAGAGAGAACAAAAGAGATGATAATATTAAAGAGCACAAACATCCAAAACTCTGTTCTTCTTGCGCGACCGTTAAAGTCTGCATAGTGTTTTAATACTTTCAGATACCATTCCATAATACAAAATTTTATAAGTTAAACTACACTAAGATAGCATAATAATTTAATAAACAAAAATCACTCTTACGCACTATCTATCAGCTCCAGCAATTTATTCATTTTTAACTCTCTGGCCAGGTACTCTATTTTTGCCTTTTCATAAAAGGGTTTGCGATTTTCGAGCTCCGTCCTGATAAAATCAGGAATAAAATCGGGATCAATGCCCCTGAGCATCGGATATTTGTTTGTATCTTTTCCTACCTTCATCATGATACAGCCCAGCCCTGCACGCAGATAAAAGGTTAGCCCTGTGGCATTCATGACATCCATGTTGTCTCCCCGGCAGGGCACCATCTCACTTGTGGCCACGACCGCATCTTCCATCTTCGATACTTTGTCAAGTGCTTCTTGTTCAAGTTTTATGTATAATTCCTTATTCTTAAGAAGTTCGGGGAATGTAAGCCCTGATTTTTCCATCATCATCTCACGGGTGTCCACAAAATCATATCCGAGTTCTTCAGCAAGTCTTTTCCCCCATTTGTTTTTTCCTGCAGCAATATAACCTACAAAATATATCAGCATAATCTTTTTTAGGATCAAATTTCTTTGTCAATAATATCTACACTTAACCTTAACGTAAAAACCGAACCTTTGTTTAATCCCGAGTTTACACTTAAACTACCTCCCAACAACTTTGCCAGACGGGTTGAGATCGCAAGTCCTAAACCTGTGCCACTGTAAAACTCATCCTCCGGATTGTTTATTTTTATAAATCGCTCAAATATTTTTGACTGATCCTTTTTTGCAATTCCCACACCTGTATCCCTGACATAAAACAACACATCGTTTCCTTTTACATCAAACCCGAGTTCAACATATCCTCTCTTTGTAAACTTGACGGCATTACTCAATAAATTCATCAGAATCTGCTTGAGCCGGTACCTGTCCGAAAATAATTTTATGTTAAGATCTTCTTTAAAATTCTTCAGCCTGATATCGATACTTTTGTTTCCGGATAAGGCCAAAGCGGACGAGTATGCTTCTTCAAGCAGGCTGTTAACATAAAAGCTCTCTTTAATGATAGTTATCTGTCCCGATTCTATTCTTGAGATATCTAAAATATCATCTATCAACATCAACAGATGCTCCGCATTGTTGTTTATCTGTGTGATATAATTTTTCACAAATTCTTCATTATCATTGTCGATCATTAATATTTGTGCAAACCCGACAATTGCATTCATTGGGGTTCTGATCTCATGAGACATATTAGCAAGAAAAGCGGATTTCAGTTTGTCTGACTCTTCAGCCTTTTTCTTTGCCTTTTCAAGTTCTTTTGTCCTCTGCTTAACAAGTTCTTCCAGCCCTTTTTTATGCAACTCCAGCTCTTTCTCGCTCTTTACAAGCCTGTCATTTACTAAAATCAAATTCTCAGCCTGTGTAAGCAACTCCTCTTTCTGCTGATTAACTTCTTCATTCATTTCCTCAAGATGAGTGTTCACTTTCTGAAGTTCCGAAGTTCTTTGTTCTACTGTTTCTTCCAGTTTTTTCTTTTGTTTTCGAATGGTTCTTACGCGCCAAAAGTGGATAAGATAGATCATTATCAAAACTGACAACAGGGATGTCAGAATAAACCATTGAGTCCGCCACCACGGCGGAAGGATAACGATCTGTATATCGGATGAAGCCGGGTTCCATACTCCGTCCTCATTTGTACACTTCACCCTGAAAATATACGTTCCGGGATCCAGATTCGTATATGTGGCTGACCTTTTCCCGCCTACATAATTCCATTCTGTCTCAAACCCATCAAGGATATAAGCATACCGGATGTCATTGTTATCACTAAAATCTAAAGCAGAATACTCCAGTGTAAACACAGATTGCTTATGGTTCAGAATTAGTTGTTTGGTTTCCGTGATATGTTTGGTTAACGGTGATCCTTTTTTATCAATACCCATGGGCTTATTGAATATCTTCAATTCAGTAAAGTATAATGGTGGAAATTTTTTATTGTCAACGACACTGTCGGGGTCAAAGAATACAAAACCATGATTTGTGCCGAAAAACATTTCACATTTTTCATTCCTATATGCCGAAGACCTTGTGTTGAACCTCATATCAGGAAGGTCAGGAAAGTTTCCTTGTCTTTTTATGTCACCTGTTTCAGGATCAAACCGGAAAATGCCATTAAAGGTACTTATCCATAAAAATCCTTTGTCGTCTTCAAGTATTCCGACAACCGCATTTCCCAGGATATCATCAGACACATTAAAATGCCTGAATCCTCCGTTAAGTTCGTCAACAAGCTCAAGTCCCGACCCGGTACCGACCCATATCCTTCCTTTGGAATCACCGGAAATGGTATAAACATTATCATCAAACAAAGAATTCTTTTCACGGTCATCGTGTTTGTAGTACTTGAAATCAAGGTTCCCATCAGACCTAGTGTCCATTGAAGCCAAGCCTCTTGAAGCCAAGCCAAGCCACAAAACGCCATTATTATCCAGATAAAGTTTATTAATAACATTCACAGGCAGTACACTGTTTCGTTTATTAATATTATGAACAATATTTTCCCCATTGTTTTTTTTATCTATTATAAATAATCCAGCCCCGGATGTAGCAATATATATCTTTTCTTTATCTTCCTCGATGTCAAGCACATTCTTTTTAAATATCTTTCCATCTAATCTTAAAGGCCTGAAATATCTTCCTTCACTGCCAATGATAAATACACCTCCGTTATAAAATCCTGCCCACAACTCTCCATTGTCCATCTTTTTAATACATATCGCAGCATCGGACAGCGGAGTATGCATATCGCCGGCAACATGCTTCAAATGCCTGAACTTATCTGTCTTGCGGTTCCAGTAGTCCAGGCCGCCGCCATCGGTAGTGATCCACATGTTGCCTTTATTGTCTTCGGCAAAACCTGTTATGGGATTCCCATTATAACTGTGCGGATCACAGACATTGTTTTTACGCACTTTGAATGCTGACCTTTTACTATTGATCAAACTTATACCATGATTAAATACTCCTATCCATATCCGTTTGTCGCTGTCTTTAAAAAGTGACCAGACGGAATTGCCAGCAATACTTTTATTGTCGTATGGATCGTGTAAAAAATGTTTTGATTTAAAGGTAGTCAGATTCAGCATATCAAGGCCGCCATTATCAAGCCCTACAAGTAAATGACCTGCGTCGTAATGGATTGTTGTAAATACCCTGTTTGAATTTAGACTGGTTTTATCCTCTTCATCATTTAAAAATTGCCGGCAATAAACATTAGTATCAATGATACTGTCAATCCTTATCAATCCGTCACCTTTGGTACTTAACCTTAAAATATCCTGTTTGTCCTTGTAAATATGTATTATAGGTTTCGTGACGGTAATTTTATTTTCAAAGAATAACTGCTGAACACCACCGGTTTCTGTATTCAA
>JALVJU010000693.1 GCA_027034005.1 Marinilabiliaceae bacterium | reverse complement strand
GTGTTCAAGATGATAAATTAACCGGAAAATATATTTAACATTGTTGAACTCTTCATATTCATTGGGCCGCATAGTGGAAGCAAATTTATCGGCTTTGAAAGAAATTATTGAAATTGGAATCTTTTCAAATGGATGATTGCTAAAAGGATCAACAATGTTTGTGCTTTCATTTCTATTGTTGAAAATTTCATCTTCAAAATGTCGCTTGTAAAATGTGTAAAGCATTAAAAATGCTAATTCTGAGCTAAAAAAAGCATCATCCGAACTTTTTACTGTAATTTCTTCATTATCCTTCTTTGTATAAGTGAAATCGTAAAAATTGAAGTTTGAAGTGTAAGGTAGAGGGTTTTGTGCTTCCAATTCATTTTTGGATTTATAGAGTGACGGATTACAAAGTGTATCTATGTTTGCTAAATTATTTGAATTGAAAAAATGGCAAATTAGTGTATCATACCCATTTTTATAATTATAAAAAACTAAGGCTGGTGAGAATCTTATTAAATATAATGCTTTCCAACTGATCTTTTTCTCTGAGCTCTGTAGATAAGAATTAAAATTTGAAAGGCCTGAAACAAAGGGGGATACATTCTTACCTTCAACTAATTGTTTGAATCCTTCATTTAATGTAGGACATTTATTAATCCCTGGCTTCAGGTAATTCTCGTGAATCAGTAATCTGGTTATCTTAGTATATGGTTCATTGAAATATACTTTACTCAGCAATTTTAACCCTTTGTTTTCAAAATGCTTTTTAAATTTATCTGCTAGTCTATTGTCTCTTTTTTCTATTTTTTTTATAGTTGTGGTATTTTTTTCATAACGTGTTACACCTTGGGCATTATTTGTATATAATTGAGTTAACCCGTACGTGTTCATTTTTGGGAAAGAAATAAATCTTTCTGTTTTAGTATCATAATAAAAATTTGCTTTTTCATTTTTTGCTTCTTCTATCTGTTTTTTTGTTGCTGTATCGTATATTTCTTTACCCATAAAATAATAAACATTCTCTAAAAGTGGAAGAAGTTGATCACACTCAACGGTCAATTTATTTCTTTCCAGCTTATTTATTACACCGGTATATTTTTTCTGTTCCTGTCGCAAATACTTATCAAGATACCTATGCAATGCAACAATTCCTGCATTGATAAATACATTACTGGTTTGTTTAAATTCTATTTTGTTCATATCCCAAATTTAAAGATGGACTTTTCTGTAACAGCCCCATACCATTACTATTCTTTTTTCCACATACAAATCAACCTCCTCACCCCCTTCTTCTGTTCCAACTGCCATCTGCCTGTGGCGGCTATTGCTTTATCTTACAGAAGTTATTTTTTGTTTAACTTATATAAAGGTATGAAAAAGATTAATCTTTTGGGTAACCTCATTCTAAGTATTAGAATAAAATGGCCAAAAATAGGGTTTTGAGAGACATAAATATCGACATGTAATATTTTCACATGACGTAAAGGGCTGACATTAGGAGTCAGCTTCTCAGCAACACAAAAAAATATTACGCAAGATGTGAGAATCTATGTATGTTAATCACCTACCTCCCCAACTTTTGCACAAGGTAAATATCCTGCAGCCGGTTCAAGAACTCCTCTTTATTGATCTGCATACCTATCATGCAGTTGGGCTCTTTGCTTTCGTCTATCACGGTATAGCCATCACCTGTAACTTTGACGTGGGCTTTTCGGAGTTTGAAAAGTTCCGGCCAGAGTACCATGCCCACGGCCACGCAGTCGTAAAGAATAGGGTCATGGTTATGGGTTTTGTCTCTCCATATTGAGGTAAGGTCTATCAAAGCATTGGTCAGAGGAGAGTTTTTCGCTTTTATCTTATCCATTCTCTCATCGTCCCAGTTCACGAACGTAGTAACATCGAGGCCTGCAAAAGTGATATTACCGGCAGCATGCGCAACGTATTTCTGAGATGACTGCACATCTGCGACCACATTCCACTCAGCCGATATGACCGGGCTTTCGCCATATCCCATATAAAATGATCCGAACATGGCATAAATGTGTTTTGCTTTAGACAGCGCCTCAGGGTCAATCTCAACAACATCGGCCATGTTGGGCACAGGCCCTACTGTTATCAGGATAACCTCGCCCGGATTTTTATTCAATGTTTCTACAATAAATTCAGAAGCGGGCTTTTCCTTTGGTTTCACTTTGTCAAAACCAATGCCCCATTCGTATTGCGTTATGTGCTTATCTGATGTTTTGCGGCCGGTGAAGACAGGGATATTTTCCTTTCCCGCAAGATACAGCATCCTCGTTGCCATTTGTGCCCTTTCCTCTGTGTTTGCCCAATCGAGACAAACACCAAGCACATCAAACTTGTCACTGGAGATTATCATTGCCAAAGCATAGGCATCATCAATATCATCACCGAGATCGCAATCGAATATGATCTTTTGTTTCCCCTGCGCATAAGAGAGTGTGGACAACAGAAGGGAAAAAGCAAATATTATTTTTTTCAGATAGATCATGCTTATCAAAAGTATATTATTTTTTCAACTAAAGTTCACTTTATTTCGATTATCTAATTCATTTAATCAAAAATAAGTTCAACAACCTTAGCAATATAATCAATATTAAAAACAATAAGCCCTATTGATGCAATGATAAAAACAAGTTTTAATGTAACGCTAAATTCTTCTTTAAAACCGGTATGGTCATAAGGTATGTTTTGAAGTACCTTTTCAATGCCGTTTAAAGTGAAGATTAATGCAGGATAAGTGCACAGCATAGCTATTCCTATTTGAATATCAGAAGGGTTGTTCGCAATAAGAAAAGCATAGATCTCAAAACCGGCCTAACTCAGTCCGGTCATCAGCATTATTGTACCTTCTTTTGGCTTTACCCGTAACATGCTTTAATGGTTACAATTATTTTAGATTTGCTTTACCGGCAAATCACAAAAGGCCTCTCGCAACAAGCAGCTCTTCCATCTCCTTCTGCACTTCAAGGGCTGAGTTTCGCGCTTTGGCAGCAAAATCCTCCCCGTCGCCGGCATAGATTATACCGCGGCTGGAGTTCACAAGGAGCCCGCATTGGTCGTTCATGCCGTTTTCGGCAACTTCGCGCAGGCTGCCTCCCTGTGCCCCCACTCCGGGAACAAGCAGAAAATGCTCCGGTATGATCTTACGGATATCGCCAAGCATCTCGGCTTTGGTAGCTCCTACCACGTACATCAAAGAATCAGTTGTCCCCCACTCTTTCGATGTCTTTATCACTTTCTCGAACAGACGCTCACCATCTTGAGTCATATACTGAAAGTCAGCTGCCCCTTTGTTCGATGTCAGTGCCAGAAGTATCACCCATTTGTCAACATAGGTCATGAAGGGCTTTACTGAATCTTCGCCCATGTAAGGAGCAACAGTAACAGCATCGAACTCCATGTGGTCGAAAAAGGCCTTTGCATACATTGCCGAAGTGTTCCCGATATCTCCACGTTTGGCATCGGCGATGATAAAGATATCTGGATACTTATATTTAATGTAGTTGACAGTCTTTTCAAGCGAGTTCCAGCCGTTCACTCCAAGCGATTCGTAAAAAGCGAGGTTCGGCTTGTAGGCTATGGTAAGATCATTCGTAGCATCTATTATCTGCTTGTTGAAGGCAAACACGGGATCTGTCGTATCGAGCAGGAAGCGTGGTATCTTGGCAATGTCGGTATCCAGTCCGACACAAAGGAAACTCTTTTTCTTTTTTATGTTTTCGAACAGTTCTTTTGATGTCATGGTAACTGAAGTTAAGAATTGTAACCTTAATGGTGAAATATAATTAAATGTCAAAATTAAGATAAAAGAAGATAATAACAATCCATAATCACTCTATTTTTTGTTCATCATATTGCACATTTTATGTATTTGGCTTATATTTGTTCATTTTATAGAACAAACATAAGCAGAAATAAACATTTGCTCAACATATCTAATAATTCAGCAGGGATGAAAAATCTTATTGTCAGATCAACATATTTAGAGCGGATAAAGCCTTTTATTAATAAGGAAATAATTAAAGTTTTTGTCGGCCAACGTCGTACAGGGAAAAGTTACTTAATGTACCAGATTATTGATTACATCCGAAAAGAATATGAAAACTGTAATATCATATATATCAACAAAGAGCTAAATGAGTTTGACAACATATCAAACTACCAACATCTTTATGATTACGTAAAATCCAAATCAAAAAAAGATAAAAGGAATTATCTGTTTATTGACGAAATCCAAAACATTCAATCATTTGAAAATGCTTTAAAAAGTTTTAATGCAGAAGGAAATTATGACATATACTGTACAGGGAGTAATGCAAATCTTCTTTCCGGTGAATTGGCAACGCTATTAAGTGGTAGATATATTGAATTCAAGGTATATCCACTCTCTTATAAAGAATTTTTACTATTTCACAATCTGAGTAATGAAACGAGTAGTCTCGACAATTATTTAAAATACGGAGGGCTCCCATACCTGAAGAATTTAAAGCTTGAGGATGAGATCGTGTTCGATTATTTAACAAATATCTACCAGGCAATTCTTTTTAAAGATGTTGTAGCCAGGCACAAACCAAGAAATATAGAGTTCCTCGAGCGTCTTACACAGTTTATTGCAAAACAAACAGGAACTATGTTTTCAGCTAGAAGCATTGTAAAGTACCTTAAATCACAAAACATTAACATTTCTGTCAATTCCTTATTAGACTATATACGATTTCTTACCTCCGCATTTTTCATCACTAAAGCCAACAGGACAGATATTCAAGGAAAGAAGATATTTGAGGTTGGTGAAAAGTATTATTTTACTGACATTGGCCTACGCAACACAATTGCAGGATATTCGCCATTCGATCTGGGGTTAATAATAGAAAACACTGTTCACAACCATTTGCTTTACAATGGGTATAAGATCAATGTAGGCCAATCAGGAAATAAAGAAATTGATTTTATCGCAGAAAAAAACAATGAAAAAGTATACATACAGGTCGCTCTTCGCATCCCGGACAAAAAAACTTCAATGAGAGAATTTGGAAATTTATTAGAAATAAAAAATAACTACCCTAAATACGTCATAACACTTGATGAATATACCGGAGTATCGTATGAAGGAATAAAACATATTCCTTTACGAGATTTCCTTACCAACTTTGAATAAGTCATAAACAGGAATCCTACTGCTTTGGGGAACACACCTAAAGATAACATATAGATAGTCTAACTCCACTTTTAAAGGAAGTGCAAAAGGGCATTTAGTTAATTTTCTTTTCATGTTCCCCTCCCCTGGGGAGGGGTTAGGGGTGGGCGTTTCTACATTTCACTCTCTTTCAACCGCTCGGCATTCTCTTCAACGATCAGCTTGTCGATAATGGGCTGAAGGTCGCCATCCATGATGGCAGGGAGATTGTAGAGCGTGAAGTTTATACGGTGATCGGTAACTCGTCCCTGCGGATAGTTGTATGTGCGTATCTTCGCAGAGCGGTCGCCTGTAGAGACCATTGTTTTTCGTTTTGATGCGATCTCGTCGAGGTACTTCTGGTACTCAAGGTTGTAAAGGCGGGTCCTCAGCTCGGCCATTGCCTTGTCAAGGTTCTTCAACTGCGATTTCTGGTCCTGGCAGGTAACTACGATACCAGACGGGATGTGAGTCAGACGGATAGCCGAATATGTAGTGTTCACCGACTGGCCGCCCGGACCGGATGAGCAATACGTGTCCTTACGTATATCTTCCTGGCGCAGTTCGATGTCAAACTCTTCGGCCTCCGGCAACACTGCCACCGATGCGGCGGATGTGTGCACACGCCCCTGTGTCTCCGTCTGAGGCACACGCTGTACCCGGTGCACTCCCGATTCATATTTCATGATACCGTAAACGCCGTCCCCGGTGATGTTCATCACTATCTCCTTGTAACCACCGGCAGTTCCCTCGTTGAAGTGGGTAACATCCACCTTCCAGCCCTTTTTCTCGGCAAACTTGGTGTACATGCGGAACAGGTCACCGGCAAAGATACTTGCCTCATCGCCCCCGGTACCTGCACGGATCTCCACAACGGCATTTTTACTGTCTTCAGGATCCGAGGGTATCAGGAGCAGCTTGACCATTTCTTCGAGTTCGGGGAGTCTTGCCTCAAGCTCTTCAAGCTCCATCTTGGCCATCTCGCGCATCTCGGGGTCATCCTCTTTCAGCATCTCCTTTGCGTTCTCGATGTTCTCAAGCACATTCTTGTACTCTTTGTAAACATCAACAACTTTCTCCAGCTCTTTATATTCCTTATTCAGTTTTACATATCTCTTCGTATCGGCAATCACTTCCGGGTCGGTGATCTGCTGCGCCACCTCATCGAACTTCAACCTTATACCTTCCAGTTTTTCCAACAAAGAACTTCCTTGCATAGTTTTTTATTTTTAATGATCCAATGATGTAATGAATTAATGCTGCAAGGTGGCGTAAATCCTCCTTACATCATTTCAGCATTAGTAAACAAATTCCCCAAACTCACTTTTAATAGTTAGTTTCTTTCCTTCGTGAGCTTCACAGCGACCCACGATCTTTGCATCCACATTGAACGATTTTGATATTTCGATTATTCGTTGTGCGTTTTCTTCACTGACATATATCTCAAAACGGTGCCCCATGTTGAACACCTTGTA
>JALVJU010000692.1 GCA_027034005.1 Marinilabiliaceae bacterium | reverse complement strand
GTGATAGCCCCACTTGACTACAGCGATGATGAGATATATGCCACCAATGCAAGCAGGTATCTTCCTGTTAAGGATTCTGTTTTTTTCGAGCAGGTAAGAAAGGGCTTAAGCCCTAAGGAAGAGAAGCAGTTGGAAAAGCAATTTGCCGAAAGGCAGAAAGAGCTTGTCAAGACGAAGTATGCAAAGATGACAAACCTTCCTGTCAAGGCCGTTGCAGAAGGTGCTGTTACGTGGATAGGTACGGATGATGGACTTTTCTTTTTTGATAAAAATACGGGCATGCCGGAGCGCTTGAAGGATTATGGTGTGAATGGCCCGTTATCGACAAAGATCACATCACTGGCATACGACAGTAAAGGAATTCTTTGGGTAGGTACTCCTGTTGGCTTAAGTATTTACCGGAAAGACGGTACATGGCGGTCTATCCGGGGGCCGGAGGGACTGCCTGTTGAGAATGTTACAGCCCTTGCAGTTGACAAGAACGACCGGATATGGATAGGCACTACACAGGGGGCGGTTATGTACACGCCTCACAAAGAGGGGCGCAAGTGGTACTATCGGGCCGGTAAGAGGTACTTGATCGATAATGTGATATCCGATATCATTGTTTCCGGAGAAGGTATGCCTGTTTACTTCATGACAGCAAAAGGCATGAGCAAGCTGGATGCTGTGCCAATGACACTTGCTGAAAAGGCAGAGCTGATAGAAGCAAATCTTGAAAAGTGGCACAGGCGTTACGGATTGGTCGGGAGATGTGTTTTTGATAATGCAGAGCACCCAACATCAGCTTTCATCCCGGATGATGACAATGACGGCTTGTGGACTGCCTATCATGTTGTTGCCATGTCGCTTGCCTATGCCACAACAGGTGATGAGAAATACGAGGAGGCGGCAAAGAAAAGCATGCACGCTCTTTACATGCTTCAGAATGCTTCGGGAATACCCGGTCTTGTGGCACGCAGTGTTGTTCCGATATCAATGCGTGACGAGAAGAGCGCCCAGTGGCGGGAGACTCCCGATGGCAAAATGCTGTGGAAAAGTGATACGTCAAGTGATGAGATCGACGGCCACTTCTTTGCTTTTTTTGCTTACTGGGAGCATGTTGCCAAAAATGATCCGGAGGAGGCAAAACTGCTTAAAAAAACAACTTCGGACCGTAATCGACTATATTGTTGACCATAACTATCAACTGATTGATTGGGACGGAGAGAGAACGCGGTGGGGGTTTTGGAACCCTGAGGAGCTGAACGACAATCCCGAACGTTACATGGAAAGCGGCCTCTACTCGGCACAAATACTATCGTTCCTGAAAACTTCGTACTACATTACAGGGGATAAAAAATATAAAGAGCATTACGACAACCTTATCGTTGAGCATGGATACCTGGGAAATCTGCTGCTTGAGAAAAAGGTATTTCCCGATGCCAATAACCACTCGGATAACCAGCTTGCCTTTTGTGCCTTGTATCCCCTATTTCAGTTGGAGTACGACCCGCGTGCCAGGGATGCCCTGCAAAGGACAGCTCGCAGGCATTACCGTGTGGTAGGTCGTGACGGCTCTGCATTCTTTTACTTTGCTGCTGCAACTATCGATCCCGATTTTGTCGATATCAAAGGTGGTGTTGAGAACCTGAGGCAGATACCGACTGACCGCAGGCAGTGGAAAATGATAAACAGCAACAGGAAAGACATCATCTGGAACCCTATTATCAGCAGGTTTGGAAGACCACAGCTGCTCTATGTTCTTCCTGCCGATGAAAGGAACTTTGACAGGTGGAACCGTAACCCTTACTACCCGGATGCCGGCAATGGCGGCAGGTACGAGGATGATGGCGGTTCATGGCTGCTGGCATACTGGATGGGTAGGTATCACGGATTTATTGATGGGGAGGAATAGGAGCCACCAGCCCCCTCTTAGCCTCCCCCTAAATGGGGGAGGGACGCTTGTTTTCGGATTTTTCTTCACCTCCCGTTGAAAAAAATGGGAGTGCGACTTTAAGTCGCGCCCCCAATAAAATTCCCTATCTGTGCCTCCGCGTTTCCGTGTTCATTTCCAGGCATCTCTATCCGTGCATTTGTGGCTCCTAAATCACTCCGCGTCTCCGGTACGCCACGAAGCGTACGTTTATATAATAATTAAATACCCAGTAATATGAAAGGATTACACAGGCCAATTTGTCGTTCAGTCTGAGGCAGTTATGAGATGCGGTAAGGAAACAAGCCGTGTTAAGT
>JALVJU010000691.1 GCA_027034005.1 Marinilabiliaceae bacterium | reverse complement strand
TTTGAGTTAAGGAATTTCTGTCCGAGCCCTCCGCCAACCCAGTCTTCCCTGTACCTGTTCTGATATTTATACATCCCTGAATATTTCTCTTCTCCGGGGTTGTTGCCTATCACATCGTACAGCATGTTATTTTCAATAGTGAACAGCGTGGTGTTCATGTCCAGGTTGATCACTGCATAAGTGATACTGAAGTCAGGATGCTTTTTGTTCTTTATGACTCCCGATATAAGCGAGGGGGCGCCTGTCAGTCCGGTAGTTTTGAGGTTCAGCCCGTCACCGGCCCCGTTGATGATGTTGTATACATTGAAATAAAAAGCGTTTCCGGAAATGGATATCCCTGTGTTTTCAACGAAAGCAAGAGAACCTGGGTTGTAGTAAATCCCGCTGTTGTCGAATGTTCCGTTAATGGCAGCACCCCCGAGCAGGGCAGAGGTGTTCCCTATCTGGCTGAGCCAGTAGTTGCTGTCCTGTGCTTTTGTTGTAAGGGCAATGAAAAGCGATATGATCAAAAGTATCTTTCTCATTCTGAAAATAAATATACTTAAAACTTTTCATTCCATATAAAACTATCTTCAATTTCTATATCAGGCTTTTCTATGAAAAAACCGTAAACGGAGGAACCGCTTCCCGACATGGAGGCATAAACCGCACCATATTTGTAAAGATGGTCTTTTATCTCTTTTATTTTGGGGTATTGTCTGAAGACACTATTTTCAAAATCATTTATGATCTTTCCTTTCCACTCCTCTACAGGCTGTTTTATCATTTCGTTTGCAGGAAAATCAGGCCGTCCGGGTTTGACAAAACGGTATGCATCAGGCGTAGACACATGGATGCGGGGAACAACCAAAACAAAATATAATCCTGACAGGTCTAATTTTACAGGATTTAGTATTTCACCTATACCGGTAGCGAACATAGGTTCATTGTCGATAAAGAAAGGGCAGTCTGCGCCGAGCCGGACGGCATACTCTTTTAGTTTATCATTGCTTAATCCCAGTTCAAAAAGGTCGTTTAAGAGTTTCAGCATGAAAGCACCATCGGAAGATCCGCCGCCGAGTCCCGCCCCGAAAGGGATTACCTTATGCAGGTGTATCTTCACCGGTCCTATGTTATGGTCACTCCTGAGAAGTTCAAGGGCCTTAATACAGATGTTTTCCGAAACAGGCGCATCTATTTTAATGCCTGAATCTTCCATAACGTAAGAATCCTGACTTTCGGTGTTATGAACAACCTCAAGGATATCTTTTAAGCCTATGGGAACAAAAAATGTTTCGATGTTGTGATAGTTGTCCGGACGTTTTTCAACTACATTCAATCCAAGATTTATTTTTGCATTAGGAAACGCTATCATTAATGATTTCTTTTTTTGTTTGTTAAAAATACCGGCGTTTTCTGATTTTTTAACCTTACTGAAAACATTATAAATAACAAAAAGTTTTCAACAGGCCATGTTAATTTCATTTTGATAACTTCATTCGAGCAATATACCGGCACGGGGGATTATTTTCTTACTTTTGCAATTCATATCAAAGATAATAATAATGGCGGATAAAAAATATTCAGGTAAAAAACAGTCAACAGCAATTCCTGAGATGATGGGCAAATTGCCCCCTCAGGCTATTGAACTTGAGGAGGTTGTTCTGGGGGCGCTACTTCTGGAGCAAGATGCGTACACTATTGTTTCCGAAACCCTCAAGCCTGAATATTTTTACAAAGAAGCTCATCAACTCGTTTATCAGGCTATTACCAACCTGTTTATGAAACAGCAGCCCGTTGACATGCTTACCGTTATGGAAGAGCTGAAAGTAATGGGGAAGCTGGAAGAGATAGGCGGGGCCTACTATCTTTCAGAACTTACAGAGAAAGTCGCGTCATCGGCTCATATTGATTATCATGCAAGAATTATATGGCAAAAATTCCTGCAGCGTGAGATAATTAGAGTCTCAAGTGACCTTCAGACAAAATCATACGATGAGACCGTAGATGTGAACGACCTGCTTGAAGAGGCAGAGAATTCGTTCTTCTCACTTTCGCAGGGGCAGATGAAACGCGAGGCAATGCAGATAAACCCTGTGATCGATGAAGCTATTGCCAGGATCCAGGAAGCAGGTAAACGCGATGACGGACTGAGCGGTATTCCAACCGGTTTTACCGATCTAGACCGTATTACTTCGGGCTGGCAGAGATCGGACCTGATAATCATTGCCGCACGTCCTGCCATGGGAAAAACAGCCTTTGTGCTTTCCATGGCACGTAACATTGCTGTTGACTTTAAAAAGCCGGTAGCGATCTTTTCTCTTGAGATGGCAAACGTCCAGCTTGTGAACCGTCTTATCGTTTCCGAGACGGAGCTTCCGTCGGAGAAGATCAAGAACGGAAACCTTACCTCGTATGAGTGGGAGCAGTTCCATACAAAGATAACCCCTCTTATCGATGCCCCATTGTTCATCGATGATACGGCAGGGTTGTCAATATTTGAACTGAGGGCAAAATGTCGCCGCCTGAGATCAAAACATGACATAGGCATTATCATCATCGACTATTTGCAGCTGATGAACGCGAGCGGAATGAACCCAGGAAGCCGTGAGCAGGAGGTTAGTATGATATCCAGGTCATTGAAAGGGCTTGCCAAGGAGCTTGATGTTCCTATCATTGCACTATCGCAGCTTAATCGTGGTGTGGAATCGCGTACCGGTGATGCCAAGCGCCCACAGCTTTCCGACCTGAGGGAATCCGGAGCTATCGAGCAGGATGCCGATATGGTTCTTTTTATCCATCGTCCCGAATATTACAAGATAACAGAGGATATGGACGGTAACTCATTGCTTGGTATTGCAGAGATCATTATTGCCAAGCACCGTAACGGGGCAACAGGAGATATACGGCTCAGGTTCAAGCAGCATCTTGCGCGTTTCCAGAATCTTGAGGATGATATTCTGGACAGTTCGGCAAACGCCTTTTATCAGGCACCTGACGCAGATATACATCAGACTTTTCCATCAAAATTAAATAATGATTCGTCGGATGGATTTACTGATATCCCGGTGAGTCAGAGCGATGGGCCGCCTCCGTTTTAGAGGGGTAGGATAGCTGATTATTTCAAGATCTTTTTCAATTCCTCCAAAGAATGTATCTCGTACATCACTTCTTCCTCATGCTTTTCTCCGTTCACATTGTAGTAAACATGATCGAGGCCATAATTTTTTGCTCCGAGGATGTCGGCTTCAAAGCTGTCGCCAATTACAAGGCAATCTTTTTTTGATGCATTGAGACTGCGAACAGTATATTCGAAAAAATATACATCGGGCTTTTGAACTCCTATAAGTTCGGATATGAATATGCGTTCAAAATATTTTCCAAGGCCGCTCACTTCAAGTTTTACGTCCTGTACCTCTTTAAATCCGTTAGTTATGATGTGAAGATGATATTTAGGCTTGAGGTATTCAAGTATCTCGACAGCTCCCGGCATAAGCTCTTTTTTCAGTGGGCTGCGCCTGACAAATTCCGTTGCAAACTTTTGGGCCAGTTCGGGTTCCTCATAACCTGATACCTGAAACGGATAGTTGAATCGCTGAAAGTTGAGGTCTTTCTTGCTGATAAGGCCTTTGCGGTAATCGGCCCACAAATGCAGGTTATTGTCCTCGTACAAAGAGTAAAAAGTATCAAAATCCTTAAAGAATCTTTTGAGGTCAAGTTCGTCAAACAGTTCCTGCAAAGTCAGGAGTGAGTTCGTCTGAAAATCCCACAAAGTATGGTCAAGGTCGAAAAGGATATGTTTGTATTTCACGCCGGGTACCTGCTTTTTTTCATCGGATGACTCAAGTCATCCGATGATTTTTTTTAGTTTACCTGTACAACAAGATATTTCGATGTGCTCCAGAAATTATCCTTATCAGTGATCAGCAATACCATGGAGCCTTCGGGATTTTTCTCCAGTTTGTACGAACCTTTAGGATGTATGGTCAGTATCTTGGCTTTTGGCCGGTAAAGCGGGATGGAATCCACTTCACGGATATCCACCTGCGTAAAATACTCCTTATCGAAATTTCCTTCCAGGACTTTCTTCTTGCTCAAAAAGCCGTCGCTGGTAATTATCTTTTGTTCCTTGAGCTCTTTTTTTGTTCCGAAAACATAGAAACCCTTGTAAAGTTCTTCGGTGGTTTCTTCAAGCTTCCTTTCGGTTGCCAGTGTTTGTGCGTGAATGGAGTCTAGGGTGTGCTCAAGTCCTTCGATGGTGAAGTTCAGGTGTTCTATCTGGATGTTCTTTTTCTTCAGCTCTTCTTCAAGCTGGGCTATCTCAACAGCCTTCGTTTCCAGCTGTTTGTTCAGTCGATGTACTAACTTTTTCAGCGATTCATTGTTCTTGTCATCGAGGCTTAGCTTTTTCTCCAGTTCGGCTATCTTTTCCTTGTTTTTGAGCATAAGATCATAGATAGCCTTGATGTCATTGTTAATCTTATCTTTTACAGTTGCCGGTGAGGTGTTATCTTTCTTATTGGCAGTAATGGCTATGATGTTCTCTTTTTCCTTTATCTGTTGCAGATTGTCGTCTATTTCTACAAGTGCACCCATCAATTCGTTCATCTGACGGTCTTTCTCTATGGAAACCATGTACAATGAATCATTCTGTTTTTTCAGGTCAGAACTTCCCGGACCTGAACATGCGTATAATATCGCTGTTGCGATGGCTGTAAAAAGTAGCTTTTTCATTTTTTTGTTTTTTAATTTTTGGGTTATTTCCCTTCAACAACAATAACTATTTCTCCTTTAACGGTTTTTGATGAGAAATATTGCTCTAGTTCTTTGAGTGTCCCTCTTTTGGTCTCTTCGTGTATCTTGGATATCTCCCTTGAAACCGATGCCCTTCTCTCGTCACTAAGCACCTCTGCCAGTTGATGCAGAGTCTTGACAAGCCGGTAGGGAGATTCATAAAATATCATGGTACGGGCCTCATCTGTAAGTGACTGCAACCTTTTCTGCCGTCCTTTTTTCTGGGGCAGAAAGCCTTCGAAACAAAAACGTTCATTGGGTAAACCGGAAACAACAAGGGCTGGGACAAAGGCTGTTGCGCCCGGCAGGCATTCCACTTCAACGCCTGCTTCCACGCATCTGTTAACAATGAGAAAACCGGGATCGGAAATAGCAGGGGTCCCGGCATCAGTGATCAGTGCTGCATCCTCGCCGGCTTGTATTCTTGAGATTATCCGTTCCACCGTTTTGTGTTCATTGAATTTATGGTGCGACACCATTGGTGTGTCTATCTCGTAATGCCTGAGCAGGTTTCCGGATTTTCTGGTGTCTTCGGCAAGGATAAAAGACACCTCTTTCAGGACACGCAGTGCCCTGAGGGTGATGTCCTCAAGATTCCCGACGGGGGTAGGTACCAGAAAAAGCTTGCTCATAGAAAACGGCGTTTAACTATCTTTAAAAATGTGTCGGTAGTTTCATTGTCCTTATCCCAGTTAAAATTGGAAAGAAGGAAGTTCCGGGCATCATCAAAACTGCCCATGCTGTTAATCTGTTCCAGTGTTTGGTTAAAGAGATCCGAGTTGCCGTCAAAAAGTTCTCGTTGATAGAAGAACCGGTCGTTGATGCCCATTGCTTTTCTCACGTCGTTTACCGGTTTTGAGAAGATCATATCACTGTTGGAACCTTTGCGGGAGATCCTTTCGTTCAGTGCGCTCTTCTCTTTTTGCAGTACATCGCCCAGTCTTGTCCTGTCTTCAGCTTTGTTGTTCTTGGCTTTATGTGTTGTCTTTTGTGGCCGAACTGAATCTTTTGATTTAGGCTGAGGCATATCTTCCTCCACAACCTTTGTTCCCGGTTCGGGTGTTTTTTCTTCTTTTACAATTGCTGGGCTCTCAGGGGCAATATCTGACTTGGAACCGCTAGAGCTTTTTTCTTCTTTGCTTGTGATTGTATCCTTTTTTTGCTCTGTTACCTTTTCTTCTTGTAAAACCGGTTCCGTTTTCTCAGGGATAACTTCTTGGGGAGTTGGTGTTTCAGTTTTTTCCGTCAGTTTAGTTTTCCCAAATTCTGAACTAAGAAGGGTCAACTCATCTTCTACACTTTTGAGCTTCTTTTTGGCGAGTTCAACAAAAACAGGATTAACCTCATCTTCTCCTTTGAATGCATCCATCAACAACCCTACCTCCTTAAGGTCATTTACAATGATATTTATAAGTGCGTCTTTGTTCATATTTAACCGATTATAAATTATCTTCCGACTTGCTCGGCAGACCTGAAAATTTTATCACATTTTTGTTACTTTTACAAAGTTAATGAATGCTTTTAATTTACAACGCAGTTAGTAATGTTTCTTGAGAGTAAGGCCAACAGGGAATCTAAAAAGGGCTGGATAGAGGTGATAACGGGCTCGATGTTTTCTGGTAAAACAGAAGAGTTGTTACGACGGCTTAAGCGTGCCCGGATCGCAAATCAGAGGGTGGAGATATTCAAGCCTAAATTAGATGTTCGTTACAGTGACGAGGAGGTTGTATCGCACGACCGGAATGCCATACATTCTACACCTGTTGATTCATCGGGAAATATACTTTTGCTTACGGGAAATGTTGATGTGGTTGGGATTGATGAAGCACAGTTTTTTGACAAGGGCCTGTTGGAAGTTTGTGTGACACTGGCAGGGCAGGGGATAA
>JALVJU010000690.1 GCA_027034005.1 Marinilabiliaceae bacterium | reverse complement strand
TGTTTTCGATGTAAACAATTAATTCGTAGAGCAGGTTCTTATCAAGTTTGTATCCCTGCGATTTAAGGTCATTGTATATTTTATTTATCGAGAACGTTTTAGTAAGGTTGTCCGCCAGTTTTTCAATGAAATATTTCAATACATTGACAGACGTGATGTTATACCTCTCTATCAGGTCTTTGTATAACATGACGTAAAAATAGTTGCGTATTATCTCATTATGCAACCTTTCGTCAGCATTGATAGTTTCCGGAAATCCACCGAACTTCAAATATTCTGAGAACTTGTTTATTAATAATGACCTATTTTGGATATCGTAATAGTTTGTTTCTATCTTGTTGTGGGAAAGGTATTCTTTAAAAGAGAAGGGAAAAACCTCAAACTGTATGCTCCTTCCCCGCAGAGAGGTTGCAATGTCTTTTGAAAGAAACGAAGAATTTGAACCAGTTATGTATATGTTCTTAGTTATGGTGTCATAAAGTCTTCGTATGAATTTTTCCCATGACTCTATGTTTTGGATCTCATCAAAGAACAGATGCAGGGATGTGTGATCCCTTGTTGGGTATAATTCCTGCCATGCCTTGATTATCAGGTCAAGATCATTTGTTTCATAATTTATGCGTTCATCTTCGAAATTTATGTAAACAATATCTTCTTTTGGGGTGCCGCCTGATATTAGTTTGTTGATGGTGTCAAATAAAAGATAAGTTTTTCCGCTGCGCCTGACACCTATCAGGGCCACTACCTTTTGAGTGTTTACCGGGATATTAATTTCTCTTTTAGTCAGACTTGTCTGTTTTGTGTTTTGAGAACTTACAATTATTTCTTTTAACAGCTCTTTTTTTGTCATAACTACAGGTTTTCTTGGAATCCAAGACAAAATTGGTGATTATTTTCTTGAAATCCAAGACAAAAATGTAAATATCTCCTTGGAATTACGGAAGATATTTGTGTTTGATTTTTAAATGTACAGGAAATGAGTGTGTTGCGGTTTTACTTATTTTCCGATACAAAAATTCTTAAATATGTTACCGAGCACCTCGTCGGTTGAGATGGTTCCTGTGATCTCCCCGAGGTAGTAAAGCACCTCCCTGATGTCCTGTGCAAGCAGGTCGCCGGAGATGCCGGAGTCAAGACCGTCAGCAACACGGAGGATGGCTTCATGCGATTTTTTAAGCGCCTCGTAGTGGCGGGCATTGGTAACTATCACCTCATTGTTGTCAAGGGCAGCGGTATTTACGGTTTTAAGCAGTTTTGTGTTCAGTTGTTCAATGTTCTTGTGATGCTTTGCCGAGATTGGCACAATGGCATCGGTGCCGGTAAGTTCGCGGAATTCCTTACGGTCAAAGCGGTTCTCTACCTCTTTGTCATCCAGCAGGTCGATCTTGTTGATAACTACGATCAGTTTTTGCGAACTGTTATCCATCCGTTTTTTCACATCTTCAATGGCGGAGTGTATCTTTTCGTCTGGGTCGTTCACGTCGAGCATCAGCATCACCACTGAGGCCTTTTTTAGTTTCGAGTAGGTGCGCTCAATACCAAGACGTTCTATCTCGTCTCCTGTTGACCGGATGCCTGCCGTATCGATGAAACGGAATGTTATCCCGTCGATGCTGATGGTGTCTTCTATCACATCACGCGTAGTGCCGTGTATCTCGGAAACGATAGCCCGGTCTTCGTTGAGCAGGGTGTTCAGGAGTGTCGATTTGCCTGCATTGGTGTGGCCAACGATGGCAACCGGTATCCCGTTCTTGATGGCATTGCCCAGGGAGAATGAGTTGATAAGTTTGCCTAGCATGACGCTTATTTTCCCAACTATCTCTTTCAACTGTGAACGATCGGCGAACTCCACGTCCTCTTCGCTGAAGTCGAGCTCAAGCTCAACAAGGGTGATGAACTGCAACAGTTCGTTGCGAAGGTTTACAAGCTCGTTCGAGAAACCGCCCCGCATCTGTTGCAGAGCCACTTTGCGTGCTGCCTCCGACTGAGAAGCGATAAGGTCGGCCACTGCCTCTGCCTGCGACAGGTCCATCTTACCGTTGAGGAAGGCCCTTTGGGTAAATTCGCCCGGCAAGGCCATTCTTGCCCCATTGCGGATAAGCAGTTCGAGGATCTTTTGCTGGATGTATGTAGCCCCGTGGCACGATATCTCCACAATGTCTTCACCTGTAAAAGAGTGGGGCGCTCTGAACAAAGCAACAACAACTTCGTCGATTATCTCCCCGTTGTCAGTGAT
>JALVJU010000689.1 GCA_027034005.1 Marinilabiliaceae bacterium | reverse complement strand
CCCACACCTGCCTGAATGAACCCGCCGTAAATTCCCACGAAGAAAAATATAACCATCTGCCAGAAAGGCCTTCTGCCCTCAACTTTACCAGCCTGTTCTTTGACCCATCTGTCCGGTTTCAGCAGGATGATGAAGAACATGAAGAACAGCAATCCCGCGATGAATGCGTGAAGCACTCTTTCATCGATGTTCACGGCAAATGAAGCCCCCACAACAGACCCGATGATAGCAGGGATTACCAGGCCCATCTCCTGCTTGGGAACAAGCATCTTTTGTTTGGTGAAGCTTTTTACAGCTACAATGTTCTGAAAGAAAATGGCAATACGGTTAGTGGCATTCGCCTGGTGAGGTGTGAGCCCTAAAAACATCAGAAGCGGCAACGTAAGCAAAGAGCCGCTTCCTGCCAGGGTGTTGATGAACCCTGCCACTATTCCTGCACCGATTAATAAAATGGCATCTAGGTATTCCATAAATATTTTAAAAGATGTGAAAACTCAAAAGTAATTATTTTATTAATCGGTGTAAAAGATTAAATTGCTGTAAAATAATTCACTTTCATGAAAAATAGAAAAATAGAGAAACATAAAACCGTGTCGTTGGTGCTTGGGAGCGGTGGTGCCAGGGGACTTGCCCATATCGGCGTTATCCGCTGGCTCGAAGAGCATAACTATGATATCAGATCCATATCCGGATGTTCCATCGGGTCACTGATAGGAGGGGTGTATGCTGCCGGCAAACTTGATGTGCTTGAGGCGTGGATGAGAAAGATAACAAAGACTGACATTGTTTCTCTTCTTGATATTTCCTGGGGCAGCGGAGGTTTTTTCAAAGGGGAGAAAGTTATCGATGTTCTCGTCGATCTTATCGGAGATACTAAAATAGAGGATTTGCCTGTCTCTTTTACTGCCGTGGCTGCCGACCTGGTATCGGAGAAGGAGGTATGGCTTAAGTCGGGTTCTCTTTTTGATGCGATCAGGGCATCGGTGTCCTTGCCGCTTTTCTTTGTTCCTTTCGATCACAACGGTGTAAAACTGGTGGATGGCGGTATTTTGAACCCGGTGCCAATAGCTCCCACTTTCAATGACAATACCGACCTTACAATTGCTGTTAATCTTGGTGGAGAAATGGACAAAGAGCCGGTAGAAAAACCGAAGGGAAAGGATGATGAAAATAGTATCGTTTCATTTCAGAAAAGTGTCATGAATTTCTTTCAAAAAATCCTCATAGATGACGATGATGACGACTCACAGCACTGGGGGATGTACGATGTGGCCGATAAGGCGTTTGATGCGATGCAGAGCACCATCGCCCGTCAGAAGATCGCCGCATATCCTCCCGATGTGGACATCGAGATAGCCCGTAATGCATGCGGGACTTTGGAATTCGACAGGGCTGCAGAGATGATCGAGTTGGGCTACAAAAAGGCAGAAGCTGCTTTTGGGAAGATGTGATGATCGTGGGGGGTGTTGAAAATTTTGCAGTATGGGCATATCTGAAAATCCGGGATATCTTCACCGACAACAGCAAGTGGTTCAGTATCGCATACTACATCAAAAAGTAAAAGGGACGATACAACTACCGCCCCTTACATCATTAAATCATTAGGTCATTACATCATTGTCACAGCTTACCAAGCGAACATCGGCCTCTCCTGCATCATCTCGTTCACTTCTTTACGAACGGAAGCAATAACCTCCTCATCTTCAATGTTGGAGATTATCCTGTCGATGAAATCAACTATCACAGGCATGTGTTCTTCGGTCAGGCCACGGGTTGTGATGGCAGCTGTACCTACCCTGAAACCGGAAGTCTGGAAGGGTGAACGGCTGTCGAACGGAACCATATTCTTGTTGATGGTGATGTCAGCCTTAACAAGAGTGTTCTCTACAACTTTTCCGGTGATGTCGGGGAATTTTGTCCTGAGATCGATAAGCATCAGGTGGTTGTCAGTTCCGCCGGAGATAACTTTGTAACCTTTCTTCACAAAGGCATCGGCCATGACATCGGCATTCTTCTTCACCTGCTCGGCATAGCGTTGGAAGTCATCGCTCAGAGCCTCGCCGAAAGCAACGGCTTTAGCAGCTATGATATGTTCAAGTGGTCCGCCCTGCTGGCCGGGGAATACGGCAAAGTTCAGCACTTCGGAAACCATCTTGGTCTTTCCTTTAGGGGTTTTGTAACCCCAGGGATTTTCGAAGTCCTTGCCTACAAGTATCATTCCGCCGCGAGGGCCGCG
>JALVJU010000688.1 GCA_027034005.1 Marinilabiliaceae bacterium | reverse complement strand
ATCGCGTCCTGTTTTCTCCTCCACCTGCTCTTTGATCTCCTCGCTGATAACCGCCTGCAGGCGGGTTACCATGTCAGGATAGGGATGAGGGCCCACCACCGAGCCAATGAGATAAAATGTATCCTCCGGATTGGCTATCCAGTCACGCAAGGCCTCGTTTGTCGCATCTTTAAGTGTCTTGTTCCCGGAGACTGCCGGGACGACCTCGGCTCCGAGCATCTTCATTCTTGCCACATTTGGCGCCTGACGTTTGATGTCAGTCTCACCCATATACACAACGCATTTAAGGTCCATCAACGCACAGGCCGTGGCAGTTGCCACCCCGTGCTGTCCTGCACCGGTTTCGGCAATGATTCGGGTTTTGCCCATAGCTTTGGCAATGAGTATTTGCCCCACAGTGTTGTTGATCTTATGGGCCCCGGTATGGTTCAGGTCTTCGCGCTTAAGGTAAACGTTGGTGTTGTATTTTTTAGATAACCTTTCGGCCTTGTAGAGAGGAGACGGCCTTCCCACATAATCTTTCAGCAGCATCTTGTACTGCTTCTGGAACTCCTCTGTTTCAATTATCTTGAGGTACTCCTTTTTCAGTGCTTCGATATTCGGGTAGAGCATCTCCGGTATGTATGCCCCGCCGAACTTTCCGTACATTCCTTTCTCGTCAACGGTGTATTTCATTGTTTTTATGTTTTGCCCGGTTCTTGCCCTTCCGGAGGGTGTTGGGCAGGTTTTGCTTTTCCTTTGTCATCGGCAGACGTAGGAAACTTTTATTTTTTCCTGATGATATCTATAAATTTCTTTACTTTCTCAATGTCTTTGACTCCGGGTTCCAGTTCAAAACGACTGTTGATATCAACTACCTTGATGTCTTTGTTGCTCAGGTTGATTATCTTTTCCGCATCTTCAAGTCCGATGCCGCCGCTTAAGAACACGGGTTTTGTGAAGTCGTGTTTGTCCAATAAAGTCCAGTCGAACTGCTTGCCGCTGCCGCCGTACTGCGGCGTCTTTGTGTCGAAAAGGTAAAAATCGCAATTCTCGCGGTATCTTCGGATAGAGTGGAAATCAAAATTCTCATCCACGGGAAAGGCCTTGATCACCTGAACGCCCGCCATGCGGATTATCTGGCACATCTCAGGTGATTCGTTCCCGTGAAGCTGAACCACGTTCAAAGAGTTTTGTGTGATCATGTTTTTCATCTCCCTTTCGGTGGCATTCACGAACACACCAACTTTCTTGATGTTTTCCGGGATAGCATCAAGTATCTCAGCAGGGATCTTCCTGCCCACATACCGCGGTGACTTTTCATAAAAAATAAAACCTATGTAATCGGGTGTTAGTTTCACCAGTTCGCGGATGTTGTCTGCATCCCGCATCCCGCACACTTTAATCTTAGGACTGATCATGTTTTCTCGTTTTGGCTGAAAAGGTCAGCTGTTGTTACTTTATTTTTTCTATAAACTCTTTACAGGCCATGCCCGGATCATCAGTTTTCATGAAGTTCTCTCCTATCAGAAATCCGGTGAGCCCTTTTGAACGCAGGAACTTTACATCTTCGGGAGAGCTTATCCCGCTCTCGGCAACTTTTGGTAAGCCTGACGGCAGATTGTCAGCAAGTTGGGCAGACTTATCAAGATCGACCTTAAATGTTTTCAGGTCACGGTTGTTTATGCCTGCTGCATTGACGTACGGGTTCATCCTGTTAAGTTCTGTCTCATCGTGAAATTCCATCAGGACTTCCATGCCAAGATAATTCGCCAAAGCACCCAGCTCTTTTGACTCCTCCGGTGAAAGTATGGCTGCTATTAGCAGTATTGCACTTGCCCCGATGGCCTTTGCCTCGTAAACCTGATAGGGGTCGATAATGAAATCTTTCCTAAGGATAGGAATCGAAATTTCTTCCCTTGCTGCGATGAGGTCTTCATTCTTCCCGCCAAAGAACTCACTGTCTGTAAGTACCGACACGGCTGACGCGCCTGCACCTTCATACCCTCTTACAACATCCCTCACATCAAGTTTATCGTTGATGATGCCTTTTGATGGTGACTGCCGTTTGTGTTCAGCAATTATTCCCGACTTTTCGGGATTGAGGAGAAACTCTGTCAGGGAAGGAACGGGCTTGCTGAAAAGAGCATAATCCATTAACTCTTCCAAAGATACTCTCTTTTTTGCTTTTTCTACCTCGGCTCTTTTGTGTTCTGTTATTTTATCGAGAATGGTCATTGGTTCTATGGCTCTATGGTTGAATGGTTCTAGGGTTAAATGGCTAAAGTGCTCTATTGTTCTATGATTAAGGGTGTGTTGTTTCTGGCTAAAATGTTTAGTTTGTATTTAACAGCGTTTCCAAAGCTTTTTTTGCCTTGCCTGACATCAGTGATTCTTTAGCTCTTTCAATATGCTTTTCGATCGGTTTGCTGTGATCGATGCATTGGAGCCCCAGGGCGGCATTTGCTATCACCACATTGTTTTGTGCTTCAGTTCCCTTGCCGTCAAGGATATCGGTAAAGATCTTTGCTGCTTCAGGAATGGAGTTGCCTCCGGGTATCTGCTCCGGCAAAACGGGTGACATCCCAAGGTCAGCAGGAGACATTATCATCTCGCCATAATTTGAGATAACCTTAAAATCACCTGTCAGAGAAACCTCGTCGTATCCATCAAGTGAGTGAATGATAGTGTAGTTCTTGTCCGATGTCTGCAGCATGTAGTTGTACAATCGTGACAGCTCAAGGTCGTAAACCCCTACAAGCTGATTTTTCGGGAACGAGGGATTGACCAGAGGACCAAGCATGTTGAAGAAAGTTTTTACACTCATATCTTTCCTTACCGGTGCCACTGATTTCATGGCAGGGTGGAACAACGGGGCATGCAGGATACAGATGCCTGCCTTGTCAATCTGCCCTCTCAAAACATCGGCATCATTGGTGAACCTGTACCCGAGGTATTCCATAACATTGGAAGAACCGCAGGAAGATGAAACACCGTAGTTCCCGTGTTTGGCAACTTTCTCGCCGGCACCTGCAACGATGAACGATGCAAGTGTGGAAATGTTGAATGTATCTTTGCCGTCCCCACCGGTACCACACATATCTATTGTGTTAAAATCAGACAGGTCAACCGGTATGCAAAGTTCCAGTAAAGCATCCCTGAATCCTGACAGCTCCTCAACCGAAATCGTGCGCATACGGAAAACGGTAAGGAAAGATGCAATCTGTGAGTGATTGTATTTCCCTGCAGCAATATCTGTCAGGACTTGCTTTGCCTCGTTCCGGCTTAGTGATTTATGTTCGAAAAGATGTTGTAATGTCTCTTTCATTGTTCGTCTTTTATTTTTGTTTTATAAAAGCCCGGTGAAAAGGGCTAAAGCCCTAACCAGTTCCGTATCATCTGTTTTCCATCATCGGTAAGTATCGATTCAGGATGAAACTGAACGCCACGTACATCAAGAGTCTTATGACGTAAGCTCATTATCTCATCCTCTTCGTCGACTGATGTAATTTTCAGTTCTTCAGGAAGGTCTTTCCTGTTCACTATCCACGAATGGTACCTGCCGGCAGGGAATGATGCCGGGACTTCCCTGAACAGGGGCTCTTCATCGTCAGTTATTCTGACAGGTGTTGCCACTCCGTGATAAACCTTGTTCATGTTACGGATACTTCCCCCAAATACTTCTGCGATGGCCTGGCATCCGAGGCAGACCCCGAGAATACTTTTTGACGGGGCATATTCCTTTATCAGGTCTTCCATGATGCCGGCATTCTTAGGTACTCCGGGCCCCGGGGAAAGAACGATCTTGTCGTACTTTGCCACCTCTTCGAGGGTTATCTCATCGTTCCTGAAAACATCAACCTTCTCACCAAGAAGTTCTTCGATGTAATGGACAAGGTTGTATGTGAAGGAGTCGTAGTTGTCCAGGACCAGGACCCTGAGGGAACCGGCCCCCCTCTTATCCCCCCTGAGGGGGGAGGATGCTGAATTATTCATTTGATTGGTCATTATATCTCATGTTAAAAAAAAGTTCTATTATATGTTGCAACATTTTGTTCCCTCCCTTTGGGGGAGGGTCAGGGTGGGGCTTTCCCCTTAAAACTCTGCAGCCAGCTCAATGGCCTTTTTCAGTGCCCCCAGTTTGTTGTTCACCTCATTTAGTTCTCCTTCTTCGCTCGATTCGGAAACAACTCCGGCACCTGCCTGATAGAATAGTGTGTTGTTCTTACTCAGGAAAGAGCGAATGGTTATTGCCTGATTGAAACTACCGTCGAAACCTATGTTGCCAATGCATCCGCCGTAAAATCCCCTGTTCTGGTTCTCTATCTCATCGATTAGTTGTAAAGCCCTGAACTTTGGAGCACCTGAAAGTGTCCCGGCAGGAAATGTGTCGGCCATGATACGGCTTGTGGTGGAACCGGGCTTAAGCTCCCCGCTTACATCCGACACCAGATGAAGGACATGCGAGTAGTACTGAACCTCCTTGTATGTGTTCACTTTCACGTTTTCGCAGTTACGGCTGAGATCATTCCGGGCAAGGTCCACGAGCATTACATGCTCTGCATTCTCCTTCTTGTCGTGAAGAAGTTCGTATGCCAGCTCTTTGTCCCTGGCATCGTTCCCCGACCTTTTGAATGTGCCTGCGATAGGGTTGATAGTGGCAACATTATCCTTTATCACAAGCTGCGCTTCAGGTGATGACCCGAACAGCTTGTAACTTCCGTAATCGAAATAGAAAAGGTATGGTGAAGGATTGATATTCCTCAAAGCACGGTAAACATTGAACTCATCACCGGTGAATTTCTTTTTGAACTGCCTGGCTAGCACTATCTGGAACACATCGCCAAGATAGCAGTGCTCTTTACCTTTGCTTACCATTTTTTTGTATTCCTCATCTGTGAGGTTTGACGATTCCTCACCCGATGGGTTAAAACTGAAACTTGTGAGCGTGCGGTTGTACAGCTCCTCTATCAGTTCTTTCGACCGTGACTTATCACCCTTCTGAAGGTTTTCGATAAGGTAAAGCTTGTTTGTAAAATGGTTGAATGCAATGATGTTGCGGTAGAAGGTGTACCGCATATCGGGTATCTTGTACTCCTCTTTTGGCTCTTTGGCGATATCGATAGTATCGAAATATTTTACAGCATCAAACGTTGTGTAACCGAACAGGCCGTTGATCTTTATGGGGCATTTGTGGTCATCGATATCAAAAGAATTCAAAAAATTATTTAAACGCTCCGGTACATCCTTTGTAGGGGTGATGCTGTACGTTTTCAGGCCCTCGCTGATGAGCCCGGCTTCCACTTTGTTGTTGTCGGCAATGAAATCTGCAACAGGCTCGTAACAAACAAAAGAGAGAGAGTTGCTGTTTCCGTGGTAGTCGGAACTCTCAAGCAGGATAGTGTTAGGATATTTGTCGCGCAGTTTCAGATAAACACTGACAGGAGTGGTTATGTCTGCAATGTTTGCCGGTATAGGAGTGGAGAGGCTCTTTATTTTGTATGCTCCCCGCTTGTCCCTGTGCATGCTGTCTTTTGTTGATCTTCTGTTCTGGTTCATTTTTTTGCTTGTTCAGGGTGTTTTCAATCATATTTTTTAATCCTTAATTCCGCAAGAGTCTTTCTGCTGCAACCTCCAAAGTCACTCCATTATTGAAAATGCTCGCTTGAAGCTTCTCACCGTAGCTATGGCTACGCCTGTGAGGCTTCTTCACTGCGCTTTCCAGTACTGGCATGCCTTTGAAGCTTTCGCTACAAAACACCCTTGCAGAATTAAGGGTAAATAAAAAAAGGCTTGCCGGGAGTGGCAAGCCTTTAATTTTTTTGTGTACAGTGGCATGGCCTTCACCTCCCGGATGAAAGAATCAGGTTATGCCACCACCAAATATTTCTTGAAATCAAATTCATTTTTCTGTTTTATGTGATTGCAAATATTTGGAATCTTTTTTATAAAAACAAGTGTTTGTCTGAAAAAATTACTCAAACATGCTCTTCACCCTGCTGAAAAAGCCCTCCTTGTCAGATTTTGACGGGGTAAATGAATCAGATCCCTTTAATTTTTCAATGATCTTACGATCTTCCTTCGAAATGTCTTTAGGAATGTAAACCTGAACTTTTACCAGCAGATCGCCTCTTCCGTATCCGTTGATATCAGGCAGGCCTTTGTTACGAAGCCTTAATATCTTTCCGGGTTGTGTTCCCGGTTCTATCTTCAGTTTAACCTTGCCGTTAACAGTAGGTATTTCAACAGGCACACCGAGAATAACATCCGGAATGCTCAGAACAAGACTGTAGATGAGGTTGTTGCCGTCACGTATCAATTCCGGGTGTTTGACCTCTTCTATCAAAACTATCAGGTCTCCGTTAATCCCGCCACGTCGGCCGGCATTACCTTTACCTGATACAGAAAGCTGCATTCCGTCCTCTACTCCGGCCGGTATGTTGATAGTGATCACTTCCTCGGACTTCACGATGCCTTCACCTGCACAGTGGGGACATTTTTTAGTTATCGTACGTCCTTCACCGCCACAAGTGGGGCATGTTGAGGTAGTCTGCATCTGTCCCAGGATCGTATTCGAGATACGCGTTACCTGTCCTGTTCCGTGACATGTTGAACAAGTGTTGTAGGATGAACTGTCAGCGGCTCCGGTACCTCCGCAGTGCTCACACTTCACGTATTTTTTTACTTTTAT
>JALVJU010000687.1 GCA_027034005.1 Marinilabiliaceae bacterium | reverse complement strand
CCGACGGATCAACAACACAAGAAACAGTAAAAGAACTCCCAGGACAAACAGTACTCGAACTCACACTCATACTCGAAACACCAACAGCACAAGCACCATCATCACCATGAAAACCAGCAGAAGGAATTGAAGAAGAAAGCCCCGGAGGGGCAATACATCGACACACCCGTCAGAAAAGTCGGGTAGGCATTCGGAGAAAGGATGTGCGCAGCACAAAGAAAGCCCCGGAGGGGCGAAACTATGTTAGCCCCGTCCGTAAGGGCGGGGATAGGAATAAAAAAATAAATGTGGTTGGCGGGATTTTTGAGGCGAAGCATTCAAAAATCGTGACAACCTCGCCACGCGGGTAACGGGAAAAGCCGAAAACATATAGGCTGCAACCACAAATTATGGAACACAGATATGTTCGGACGGGAATGGGTCAATTATTCTAAAACGCTTCGATGTGCACAGGCCCGCCTGCCTGGCTGCCCAGTCAGACAGGCCTGACCGCGGCAGTTCTACCTGGCTACGCAGTTTGAACTATCTGGCTGCACAGCTAGACAGGCAGTCGGGCAGGCACACGGAAGAAATGTTCCGGTGCTCTGCACCTAAGGATGTTACTTCTTGGTTTTCTACAAATGTTGCGGTGCTACGCACCTTAGCCATGCTACCCTCGGTGTGGCTCCGAGCCACGCCGAGGAGGTCAATGGGCGTATTGGGAGTGCGACTTTCAAGTAGCGCCCCCAATCCATAAATATTTCTGGTTTTAACATTTTTTAAACAAAAAACTATTGACAAATAAGAATAAGGCCATAAATTTGTAAGCAAATACTTACTTAAGAAGAAAAAATGACACGTAAACCTACAGACATAAGGCAAGAGGAGATCAAGGCAGCAGTGCTGAGAATTATTTTCAGGGATGGGCTGAAAAAGCTGTCAACAAAAAATATTGCCACAGAGGTTGGAATAAGCGAGGGCAGCATTTTCAGGCATTTTAAAACAAAGAAGGATATCATCCTCGGAATAATGGATGATGTGATAGAAAACCTGATTGAAAAATTGCGTGATATATCACTTGAAAACACTCCGCCAAAGGAGAGGATGTTCAAATATCTATGTGAAACAGTAAATTACCTGAGGAAAAATAAGGGCATTACAATTCTTCTTTTTACTGAAGCTTCGTATGAAAATGACGATGAACTGATGACAAAGTTGAATTATATTTTCAACAACCAGAAACAGCTTGCTGGGAAGATTATCAATGACGGTATAGCTATGCAGTTATGGGATGAGAATATTTCAGTGAATGACGTTACCGAACTTTACATGGGAATCCCCATTACTCTTAACATTGAGATGGTTTTGAATCAAGATGGTTTTGAGGCGCAGAATTTCTGTAAAAGAATGTTCGACCTCATTATGAAACTATTGAAGAAGTAAATTTTTTTGAAACGCATGTAAGTAAATATTTACTTGCACATTAAAATAAAAGTTTAATTTAATAGAAGGAGAGAAGAAATGAAGAAGTACATTATGTTGATCCTGTTGTTTCCTATGCTGTTACAGGCACAGACGCAGGAACCGCAAACTATCAGTACTCTGTTCGATTCCCTGAAGGTTAATCCTAACACGAGAAGCGACGAACTACTGATGGAACAGGCCCTAGCCGGTAAACGGGCAGCTACCGGTGCACTCTACCCGAAGATAGACGCTTTCGGGGGTTACAACTATCACAACACACCAACGGGCATGCTGCCTGTAGCACCTAACGATCTCATTAAAATGGTTAAGGACCAGACTGTTCCGCAGCCGTTCAGCCAGAATATCTTTAATGTGGGAGGTGCTGTTTCAATGCCTTTGTTCGTGAAGACAATTTACTCTATGGCAGGTAAAGCCAAAAAGATGTATGAATCGGCTGAGGCAAAGAAGAACATCGATCTTTTGAAGAATGAAGCAGTAATTGTAAGTTCAAATTCGATGATCAGGTTTCTCGAATCGATGGATAAAGCATTGAGCAAAAAAAGAGAGTCATTGCAAAAGACCAAAGAACTGATTGAGATGAAAGTTAAGAACGGACGTGCACCTGAATCGGCCCTGCTCAAGATAAACAGTGCCATTAATCAGATAGGTGTAACGCGCAATGAAATTGCCATGAACCGGGAAAAAGCCATTGCAGCGGTATATGCATTGACAAATGTAAAGCTTAACAAGTCATTGAATATGGAGCAGACCGGCTCTTACGAAAAAGGTGAGTACAA
>JALVJU010000686.1 GCA_027034005.1 Marinilabiliaceae bacterium | reverse complement strand
GATATTACAGCTTTGAGGTCTGGCATCTTTTGTGTGTCAACAATGTCCCACACTTGTTCGGTAATGAAAAACAGTACAGAATCGGAATGTTCGATTATGTGGTGTATGTTATCTGCCCCTAATTCAGGTAATATAGGAACTATAACCGCCCCATAGGTTATGGTTGCCAGATAGACTACTCCCCAGTTTGCAGAGTTGTTACCGAGAAGTGCGATCTTATCGCCACGTTTGATCCCCGATTTTTCAAACAGCAACTGGAGTTTTAATATCTGTTCTCCGGTATCTTTGTAAGTCAAAGATTTGCCGTCGTAATCGGCAAGGGCATTGATATCCCAGTTTGCCTTAATGCTATCCTCGATGAATTTTACCAGTTTTTCCTGCAGCATGATTGTATCTTTTAAAATGTAAAGGATTAAATTTATAAAAATTATCCGGACATTCAAATTATGAGCAATTCGGGAGTTAGGGAAAAGCGTTGTTACGTTAAAGTCTTGTAGCCATGGATGGAATAACACAGAGACACAGACCTGCCTGCCTGTCTAGCTGCATAGCCAGATAGATATAACTGCGTAGCCAGGTAGACCCGACTGCGTGGTCAGGCGGGGACGCAGAGAAAATTGGGGCGCCGCAAAGTCGGAGAGACGCTAAGTGATGGATATTCGGGGAAGGACTTTTTGTCGCACTTCCTATTTAATCTTAAGAGGTAAGTGAAAAACGAAAACAGGTGTTCTTTCTCATTTCGGGGATGGCAAGGAGGACATTCTTGGGCTACGCAGGCAGACATATCCGGGGTTAAAGCCTTCGTGCCTTTGTTTATCCTTGTTCCTCCTGCGCTTCTTTTATCTCTTTGTAAACTTTTTCGGTAATCTTTTCGTACGATTCATCGGGTTTCACGGGAGGCAGGAACTTCACTTTGATCTTTTTAAATGGTTTCGGGAATTTGGCACCTTTGGGCAGTGCATCGTAAGCCCCTTTGATAGAGACGGGAACAATGGGCACTTTTAGTTCTTTGCTCAATATGGCAAAGGTTTTTTTGAAATCACCGAGCTTACCGTCTTTGGTTCGTGTCCCTTCGGGAAATATTATCAGGTTCTTTTTCTGTTTAAGCAGTTCTCCCAGTTTCTGGATAGAGAGTTTCAGGTCTTTGTTCAGGTCCATGATGATCACATTGTGCCTGTTTGCAAGGAACTTCAGCCAGCGTTGTTTGATGTGTTTTTCCTTGGCATAGAAATAGGTTTTGGCAAGCTGCTTCCTTTTAAGGAATGAAGTGACGAAAAGACTGTCGAAGAAGCTTTGATGGTTAGGGGCAATGATAACCGGCCCGTCCGGTATGTTCTCCTTCCCTTCTCCTTTTATCCTGAAGTAAAGAGAAAAGAATACTTTTGAAACAGAGACAAAGGCTTTCCCCGTGAACCATATTTTTGGCAGATGAAGATCAACCTTTTCTTTCAGTATCCTGGACCAGTCGATCTTCTCCACATTCATTTTGCTTCTTGTCTTTGCGATGTGTTCGCTAAACTCCTGAAGAGACTTGTAGGAAGTCATCTCAGGAATATCCATGCTGATCCCGAATGTTGACCGGATAAAAAACTGGAAACTGACCTTGTCGAGGGAGTCCATTCCCAGGTCCATTTCGATATGGTCGGTTGGCTTAACCGTTATCCCTTTTTCCTGTTCAATGTATTCTTTAAGTATGTTGTACTCTTTAAGGGAGACCTTTTTCACCTTTTCTTCCGGTTTGGCTGCCTGGGTTTTTGCCATTCCCGCAAGCTGGAACCTGCGAAGTTTGCCAAGCCGTGTCCTGGGCAGTTCTTCTGATGTGATAGTGAACTGCATCACTTTTTTGTAGGGTGACACATTTTTGTTGTAATCATCCATCACCTCCCATTTTATCTTTTGTTCGATAGTCTCGCCGGGTGCAAGTTTAATCCCGTCAGTGGGAACGATGATGGCTTTCAGCATGTCATTCTCAGGGTAAACGCCGGCTTCCTTTATCAGTGACTCGTATTTCTCTAGCTTCTCTTCTATCTCTGCCGGGTTGATATTTTTTCCTGTTGAAAGAACTATTATCTCTTTTTTGCGTCCGGTGATGTGCAGGAACCCTTCGTCGTCGAGATGCCCGAGATCACCGGTATAGAGCCAGCCGTCCTTTAATACATCGGCAGTTTCCTCCGGTCTGTTGTAGTAACCCTGCATCACATTGGGCCCGGATGCCACTATCTCGCCGTCACGTATCTCAATCTTAACTCCG
>JALVJU010000685.1 GCA_027034005.1 Marinilabiliaceae bacterium | reverse complement strand
TAATTGCGGGATTGATCTCTACAATGATCATTTCTTATTTTACCATTCCTCTGTTTACGTGTTGCACTTTAAAAATACTTGCACCTAAAAGGGTATTTTACATGGTGTATTACCTGTTTATTTTTACGCGTGAACTTATAAAATCGAATTTTGACGTGGCACGCAGGGTGCTTACACCTTCGCTCCCCATAAACCCGGGTATTGTTAAGTTTAAGTCAAAACTGCCTTCCGATTACTCTAAAATGGTGCTGGCAAACAGTATCACACTTACACCGGGAACACTTTCAATAGATATTATTGGTGACACATTTTACATTCACTGGATAGATGTGAAAACAACTGATCCGGAGAAAGCATATACTGAAATCGCAGAAACATTCGAAAAAATATTACTTAAAATATTTGACTGATGGATATAATCTTTTACATAACAATCGGATTGCTGTCGCTTGGAATGATATTTTCCATAATCCGGTTTATCAAAGGGCCAACAGCCGGAGACCGTACGGTTGCACTCGATACAATGACTACCCTGATGGTTGCAGGGCTTGTGCTGCTTTCCGCGGTGTTCGATCGTTTTATCTATGCCGATGTGGCACTGATTTACGGGGTGCTTGGTTTTATCGGGGTAATAGTAATTGCTAGATATCTGGAGGGAGCATTATGAGTATCTATGAGATCATCGGAGGTATTTTAATTCTCATCGGGGCATCGTTCCTGTTCCTTGGCGGATTGGGGATATATCGTATGCCTGATGTTTACAACCGCCTTCAGGCCGGTACAAAAGCTACTACGCTCGGTGCCATGAGCCTTATTCTCGGGGTTGGCGTTGTGAAGATGGAAGACAGCTGGACCTGGATAGTAAAAATGGCGATAATCATAATTTTCATTGCCATATCAAACCCCATCAGTTCACATGCCTTGGCCAGGGCCATGTACCATCGTAAAAGGATGCCTTACATAAAGGGTGATCCCGATAAGATGGATGCATACAAGGATGCCGTTGCAGAACAAGAGAAGGCAGAAGATAAAAAAGATTAAGGTCATAAATTAAAATAACTGACAACGTGAATTATTTAGTTTTCATAATTGGCTTTTTGCTTTTGGTGCTGATAGGGGCGGCGTTGTATGCCGTTTATCAGAAAGACCTGTTGTATGCAGTAATTGCCACCGGCGTGATAAGTCTGGCACTTACAGGATTGTTCCTTGTGCTTCAGGCTCCTGATGTGGCTCTTACCGAAGCAGCCATCGGCGTGGCACTGACAACGATCATTTTCATCATAACCATTCGTAACACGGTTAGGTATGAAGATGAAAAAGATAATGTGAAGAAGTAGAAAGTTAAAAAGGTAAAAGTAAAAAGGTGAAAGTTTCAGTTTACCTTATGCTTTAATAAAAAAGAAACAAGAAGATGAAAAAAGCAATAGTGATATTAATGCTTGCGGTATTCGGTTACTTCCTCGCGATAACGTTTCTTGACCCGCAGTTTGAAGCTGAGAGAAACCGGGACGGCGTGAAGAAGTTCTATCTGGATAAAACAGTTTCAGAGCTGAAGACTGCCAATACCGTAACCGCCATTGTTGTGAACTTCAGGGGATTTGATACCCTTGGTGAGGTCACGGTACTTTTCCTTGCTGCAACTGCACTGGGCAGTATCCTTTTCAAGAAAAGGCACCATATCGGAGACCGGACTGTGCTGCTGCCTGCCAGTGCCATAGTTGGTTCAGGGGCAAAACTTATCTTCCCTGCCATTACTCTTCTTGGCGTTTATGTTTTTGTTCACGGACATCTTACTCCCGGCGGAGGTTTTCAGGGGGGTACCATAATTGCAACAGGTTTTCTTCTGATGCTTATTGCTTATCGTGATTTCTCTATCAGCCACAACATACTTTCTGTGATAGAGTCGTTGGCCGGGATCGGGTTTGTGACTTTCGGATTACTTGGGTTTATGAATGGAGGAACATTCCTGCAGAATTTCCTTGGAACAGGGGTTTTAAATGATCTGTTAAGCGGCGGCGTGATACCTATAATTTATATCCTTGTGGGTTTCAAGGTTGCTGCAGAGCTGACAGGATTGATATATACTGTGTTACACGAGAAAGGTTGATTTTCATTCCTGAAAATTCAGGTATGAAAAAGCTAATAATATTAAAATTGACATGGATACAACAGAACTAATTCGGATAGGTGTTTACGGAACATCGATACTTTTGATATTGATAGGCCTGTATGCCGTTCTTACAAAAAGGTCGTTGATAAAGATAATCATCGGATTATCGATTATTGACGGCGGGATTCACCTTTTGCTTATCGGGATAGGATACATCAAGGATGGTACTGCTCCTATCTTCTCACCCGGGTCGGAAAATGCCGTAGCCCGTATGGTAGATCCGGTACCTCAGGCACTTGTCCTGACGGCTATCGTTATCGGTTTTGGTGTGACAGCAGTAGCTCTGTCACTGGTGATCAGACTTTACAGACATCACAATACATTGAAAATTGACGAAATAAAGAATTTAAAATGGTAGGAAGTCCGGTATTTTTAATTGCGATCCCTTTGCTGGCAGCGTTCCTGATACCGCTGCTCGGAATGGTATGGAAAGAACTGGTAAGGATAGTCCCCGGGCTGGTTCTGGCATATCTGACCTTTTTGTCGGCAACTCTTTACATTGATGTTATCAACTCAGATACGATAGTTGAAACCATTGCAGGCTGGAGAGCTCCCTGGGGCATTGATCTTGTGTTCAGCCCGCTTACAGGTTTCCTTTCCACCATAATGACCTTTATGGGATTTATTGTGTGGCTTTACAGTTACCGTTTTAAGCGTAACGTAGAGTTTGAAGCTGCCAAGAAGTACTTCATTTTCCTGATGTTGCTTGTTGCTGCATCTGTAGGCATAGTGATAACAGGTGATATCTTCAATCAGTTCGTGTTTATCGAGATCACAGGAATTTCGGCTTACGCCCTTACTGCATTCTACACAGGCCGCAACTCGGCCGAAGCAGCATTCAAATACCTGGTAATGGGTTCACTTTCGGCGTCAGCATTGCTTATCGCCATAATCATAGTTTACGCTCAGCTTGGCACGCTTAATATGGCAGAGATAGCAGCCAACATTGACAATATGAATGTTGAATACCGCATAATTGCCATGATATTTTTTATTATTGGCATTGGTGTAGAAGCGGAGATATTTCCACTCAACGGATGGGCTCCTGATGCGTATACTGAAGCGCCTGGCCCTGTGGGTGGGGCTTTTGCGGGTATTGTTGTAAAAGCAGGCATTTATGCAATGGTGCGTATGATGTTCACCCTTTTCAATATCAGTGGGCCAATGCAAATCCTTATCATCATTGGAATGATAACACTTATCATTGCTGAAACATCTGCCTTACGCCAGGATAAACTGAAAAGGATGCTGGCATACTCCAGTATCGGTCAGATGGGGCTAGTGCTTGTAGCCTTTGGAATGGGAACGCAGGCGGGTGTGTTTGCCGCACTGTTCCTGATGCTCAACCACGCCATCATAAAACCTATGCTCTTCTTAAGTGGTAGTTACCTTGAATTTAACACAAAAAATAAATACATCAAGGAGATTACCGGTATGGGTAAAAAGATGCCGGTCGTATCTGCGATATTTGTTCTTGGCGCCTTAGCTATTTCCGGTTTACCTCCTTTCTCAGGTTTCTGGAGCAAATTGTCAGTGCTTACAGCTGCCGCCGATGAGAACATGATATTGATAATAACACTGGTTTTGATCATTAGTCTTGTAGAAATAGTTTATTATTTCCGTGTGATAAACCGCCTTTTCTTTTTCGATTATGACCTGGAAATATCTGTTGAACCGCATAAACCGGGATGGAACGGTATGGTTGCACTTTTTGTTTTGGCAGGCATCATACTTTTTATCGGATTTTATCCTTCATCGGTTACCGGCTTTCTTGATCTTGCAGCAAGAGACCTCATGGATACCCATGATTACATAAACAATGTATTGCAACTGGGACAATCAATAATTCAATAACTGTATAGAATGGAAACGATAATCACCATATTGCTTATATTTTTCGGAGGAGCAGTAGCAACATATTTCCTTGGTAAGATCAGCGGAATGCTTCGCAATATTATTTTTCTTGCCACACTTGTTATTCCTGCCTGGATGTTTTTTTCGACCATCTCTCCCGATATGGTCCTTGAATTGGAAATACTGGGAATTGACCTCAGCATAGGGATAACTCCTTTTTCATACATTTTTGCCATAATCGTATTAGGCCTTTCGGTCATTGCCGGATTCTATGCAGTTAAGGCAATGCAAGGAAAAGAAAATCTCAATTTCTTTTTTGCAAACTACCTTCTTACCATCGGTGCCATGATGGGCATACTGTTCTCCCTTGACTTTATAACTTTTTTCATCTTCTGGGAGATAATGACATGGTCATCTTATTTCATGGTCGTGTTTACTGGTAAAGAAGTACAAAAGACAGGTATCAGGTATATTCTTTTCAGTGCATTGGGAGCTTATGCCATGCTGATGGCCATTGTTCTTATATACACAACCATTGGCAGTGTTAACATAGGAGATTTTATTGATAATTTCCATTTGTTCCCAACAAATCTAAAATGGCTTGTGTCAATTTTACTGCTAACAGGATTTGCAGTGAAAAGTGCCATGATGCCATTACATGTGTGGGCTCCGGGAGCATACAGCAATGCACCGATGTCCTACACAGCGATTTTTTCGGGTGCTCTCTCTAAGATGGGCGTTTATGGAATGACGATAGTTCTTATCATGATAGTTCAGCAGATACCGAACGGATACTGGATAAAAGAGGTTATTGCATGGCTGGGCGGTATCACTGCGGCTATTGGAACTCTTTGGGCAGTTAAACAGGATGATGCCAAGAAGATGCTTGCATACTCTTCAATTTCTCAGCTGGGCTATATCATTGTCGGTGTGGCCATCGGAACACCTCTTGCAATGCTTGCCGGACTGTTCCTTGCCGTGATGCACGGAATATTCAAGAGCACACTGTTCATGGTCGTGGGAGCCATTGAGCGTCAGACAGGAACCAGCAATTTAACTGAAGTTACAGGTCTTATCCGCAAAATGCCCTGGACATTTCTTGCTGCCCTGATGTCTATCATTGCACTTGCAGGTATTCCCCCGCTTGGTGGATTTATTAGCAAATGGATGTTGTACGAGTCACTGATGGGAAGCAATCATTATCTTTTGATAATCGTGATATTCTTTTCCAGCACAGCTGCTTTCCTTTACTGTTACAAATTCCTTTTCGGATTTTTCCTGGGACAGGAGGAGAAAGAGTGGAGCCATGTAAAAGAGGCACCTGCCATGATGGTAGTGCCGATGCTTATTCTTGCAGGATTCTCACTTCTTCTTGGTGTATTCCCCGGATTGATACTTAAACCCATAAATGAAGGAATGCAGTTCCTGGGGTATGTATCAACAGACAACAGGTTCTGGGAGATGTCGATGATATTCAATGACTGGGGAAATCAGGTTGTGATGCAGCCAATATTCTACACTATCATCGCAATATTCCTGTTCTTCCTTATTTTCCTTACAATCAAAGGATACAAGACAACAAGATATGTCACAACAAAAGATATCAGTTCATCGGGTGAAATTCCCCGTGAAGAAGAGAACCTGACTTTCAGTATTGGATTTATGCAGCCGTTCTTCCGTGCTGTGGCTCCGGTGATGAAAAGACAGATGAGCAAATATTACACAGGGTTCGGTAAAGGCATGGAAGCATTGTTTGATTTCACCCGCAGGATATATACGGGAAATGGTCAGACCTATGCCCTGTATCTTGTGATCTTTGTGATAATTCTGTTGTTGTTCAGAGATAGTTTGTTTTAATAGATTATTGACTATTGAATATTGGCATTTTAAGGTATTCAGTATAAAATTTTAATAGATGGAATCTGTCGGATATTATATTCTCGGTGTAATTGTTACGATAATAGTTGCATTTACGGTAGGACTGACTTACATGGGATTGAGCCGTAAGATCACGGCACGTGTACAAAACCGTAAGGGGCCTCCGTTCTATCAGAACTTTATCGATGCGTTTAAACTTGCATCAAAGGAGTCAGCCATACATCACGGGTTCATGCAACATGCGGGGCCTGCTTTCCTGATGGTTGCATCCATTATGTCCGTTTTGATCATACCTGTTCTTAACGATGGTAAGTGGTTCCCGAACCTGAACTTTCATGGTGATCTGATCTTCCTTCTTTACATCATGGTTTTCGGTCCTCTTGGAATGGCGCTTGGAGCCGGCCAGACAGGAAACCCAAACTCAGCCATTGGTGTGACCCGTGGACTGAGTCAGATGGTAGGTTTTGAAATACCCTGGGTGATGGCTCTTGTTGCTATCATGATGCAGTATCAGACCACATCGATAGTTGACATTATGGAGATACAGCAGGCTCAGGGAACATGGCTGATGTTTTCATCTCCGTTTGCTTTTATTGCTGCTGTTTTGGCCATGCTGGGAATGTTCCGGTATTCACCGTTCGACATTGTAAGTGCACCTACGGAGCTGGCATCAGGCCCTGCTTCTGAGAACGGTGGTAAGTACCTTTTCACTATGATGTCGTCAGGATCAATATTTGCTTTTGCAAAACTGACTCTGTATGTCGACCTTTTCCTTGGAGGAGCAGACAACCTGATAGAGTTGTTGGT
>JALVJU010000684.1 GCA_027034005.1 Marinilabiliaceae bacterium | reverse complement strand
GGTTATGTCAGGAAGAATATTGTGGCAGGTAACAAAACCGTTATAAATGTGGTTCTGGAACAAAAGAAGCAGGAGATAGAAGAGGTTGTGGTTGTGGGTTACGGAACCATGAAAAAGAGTGACCTTACAGGTGCCACACAGACCGTTAAGGTTAATGAGGATGCTGCCCGGCAGACACCTACCATCGACCAGATGCTGCAAGGTAGGGCATCAGGCGTGCAGGTTGTAAGCGGTAGCGGTAATCCGGGCGAAGCTGTAAGTGTACGGATCAGGGGCACGAACAGCCTGATGGGAAATAACGAGCCGCTTTACGTGGTTGACGGAGTTGTGATAACAACAGCGGGAGAGGATGTTCAAAATGCTTCCCGCGACGGCAACGATTATCAGCAGGCACAAAACGGACTAGCAGGAATAAATCCTGCCGACATAGAATCCATGGAAGTACTGAAAGATGCATCAGCAACGGCAATCTACGGCTCACGTGGCGCTAACGGCGTTGTCATCATCACTACTAAATCAGGCAAGAAAGGCAAGATGAAAGCGGATGCTTTTTTCATCAGCGGAGTTTCAATGATAGATAAAAAACTCGATGTGCTTGATGGTGTTGATTATGCGATGTACCGTAATGAAGCCAACATCATGAAAGGACAGGCTCCCAGTTATTACATAGATAACGGAGAAGTTTATCCGTTGAATTATAACGGAGGTTCTCCTATTGTGGACGACACACCATTCAAGACAGTGAACTGGCAGGATGAGATATTTAAAACAGGAGTTTCGTACAATGCAGGAGTTTCGTTTAGCGGAGGTAGTAAAAAAGGCAGTTATTATGTATCAACATCCTTTAATGATATAAACGGGATCGTGGAAAACTCAAAGGTTCAATCTGGGAACTTCAGGGTCAATTTATCCCAGCAGATCAATGACAAACTGAAGGTCGATGCACTTGCTTCGGCATACATAAGTAAGAACAATTTTGCACAGTCAGGATCAAAAGCCGGTTCCTCAGGTAGTTTTGTTAAAAGTACAATTACGTTTTCGCCCCTGATAGGTGATGATGTTGAAGACTTCCAGAATGACCTTGGGCTTTCAAACCCTATGGCATGGATAAAGGACTTTGAAGATGTTTCTAATGATTTTAGGACTCAGTTATCGATGCGCCTTGATTATAAACTGCCTGTAAAAGGATTAAAGTTTCAGATACGTGGCGCCACCGATATCTGGCAGAAAGAGAGAAGACGCTGGTACGGTATAACTACCAACCCGGGGTTCCAGACCAATGCCAAGCTTGCCATAGGCGGATTGAAAAAATACAGCTACAATATCGATAACCTGTTGCTATACAACAGGACTTTCAACAAAAAACATTCGGTAAATGCAACGGTCGGTTATGTTTTCGACGGCAGTTACAAAGAGGACAAGAGTTATGAAGTTATTGACTTTGTAACCTATCAGTTCACCGTTGACGGGCCGGAATACGGACAGATAGCCTCCCGGCCGCTGATCACATACCCGCGAAATGAGAAGATGAATTCATTCCTTGCAAGGGTGAACTACTCATTTAATCATAAGTACAGTGTAACAGCCACGATCAGGGCTGACGGTTCTTCTAAGTTTACCCAGGGCAACAAATACAGTTACTTCCCCTCTTTCTCAGCAGCATGGAGGATCGATCAGGAGAAATTCATGGAGGGGGCTGAAGATATTAGTTCGCTTAAGCTGAGGCTTGGTTGGGGTATGACAGGTAATCAGGCAATAAATCCTTATCAGACATTTTCTAACTTTGGCGTTACCTATTATTCACAAAATGATAATTCAACAGTTGTTGGCTTTGCCCCTAACAACATAGCAAATCCGAACCTGACATGGGAAACCACATCCCAGTTGAATATGGGTGTCGATTACGGTTTCTTTAACAACAGGCTGGCAGGTGCAATTGACGGGTACTACAAAGTGACCTATGACCTATTACAGAATATGGCACTGCCAAATTCAACAGGATACAGCCAGATGCTGATAAACAGAGGAGACATTTCGAACTGGGGTATTGATTTCAATGTAAACGGAACCGTCATTGCAAAAAAAGATATTCTGCTGACCATTGGCGGAAATATATCATTTGTCAGGAATAAGATAATGGACCTTGGTATCCCCAATGAAAATATTTGGCTGGACGGAGAGATCAGGTCGGAATCATTTTATTTCGGCGATAATGTTTCAAACGGTAACACATTCAAATGTCCTGCTAATATTTT
>JALVJU010000683.1 GCA_027034005.1 Marinilabiliaceae bacterium | reverse complement strand
TGATGATGATGAGTATGGTGCCCCGCACTTTGATCTGAAGTGCCGAATGGGAAAACCGGAATGACATCTTTTTCACTATGGGTATTCCGCGCATCTTCTGCCCTACAATGCTGAACAGATAAAAGGCAAAGAAGAGGAAGAAGATGTAAAGCAGTTCGAATTTGAAACCGTTTTTGAGCGTGAAGGCAGTGAAGGAGAACAGGATGATGCTAAAGATGTCGGCAACGGCAGCAGTGATTATCAGCATTTGTCCGTAATGGCCGGCAATTTCGCCCCTGTTTTTCAGTATCGGCAGGATTATCCCTACCGATGTGGTGACCATTATCAGAGAGAAATACCAATGGCTCGGGATGTGGATGAACTGTGCAAGTGCAAGTGTGCTGATGTAGGAAAGAACAAGGGTTATGCCGAAGTGCGTTATCCCGATGAGCAGCGGGTTCTTCATGAATGACGAAACGGTAAGCCGTTTTCTCGGCAGTGAAGCAATTATCTGGTCAACATTGATCTCAAGGCCGCTCAGGAACATGAGGAAGATGAAGCCGGCCAGCGCAAGGAAGTCCAGTATCCTGATGCTTTCCGGAGTGAAACGTTCCATGAGAAAATGTCCGAGGATGTATCCGAGAACTATCTCTGCGATAACTGTCGGAACCTTTCCTAATCTGAACAGTGAAAGTATGACAGGAGCTGCCCATGCAAGTGTCATCACTATCATTAGTGGGAAGAAATCCACATGGAATGTCATGTTGAGCAGGATGTTCATAGTCGGGTCCGGTTTTTGTAAAGTTTAGTTTCAGATAGAAAGATAGTTTTTATTCCTGAAAAATGAAAATCTTCCTTCGGAGCAGTCATCCGATGACTCGAAGTCATCGGATGACTTTCCTTATTCTGTAAATCCAAGTGTGAGCTTTTTGTAACTTAATCTTTTCCCATCGAGAAATGTGCTTAATTCCCAAATGCCTGCCTTGTCCTCATATGGCTCCCATACTGTATCTCCCAGGAAGAACTCGTAGTCATTGCTGTTTATGAAATATTCCCCGGTAAAAGGCGGGGCGATCTCTCCTTTTTCATCTTTAAAAGGAGGGTGGTCGATGCGGAATTGTATTGTTTTTCCTTTTGCGCCTTTGATCTTTATCACACATCCAAACTCCACATCAGGAGCAATTGGTATGCGATCTGTTATCTCCAGTATCTTTGGCAGTTCACGGGAATCCCTGTTCCAGCTTGTGTAGATGCCGTAACTGTATATTTCCGCTGATATCTTTCTCTTTGCCATTGGGTTTCAGAAAAACAGATTTTTGTTTTTACGTTTAGGTAAATCTTGCCCCTTTTTCTACTCTTCTATCGAGTAACGTATCTGATCAAGCATGATGGGAAGATCATCTTTGTCGATGCCGTTTTTTATCAGTATGTCGATGTCGGCATAAAAATCCTCTTTAAAGTTTTTAAGGGAGTAGCCTGTGGCAGAGATGCTTTTCTGGTAAATGTTCAGAGCTTCCTTGCGTTCTCCTTTGCACCAGAGGACATGCCCGAGGTTTGTGAGGTCGGCACCATTTTCATTGTTCACGATGAGTTTCTGGTAGTATTTCTCTGCCTGCTCAAATTTGCCGAGGACAAACGAGCACCATGCAATAGGCCTCCACACTTTCGTGTTTGACGGGTCCATATATTCCACCTTGAAATAATGTTTCAGGGCTTCTTCGTACTCTTTCAGTTCGTACAGGCAATGCCCGATAGATGCAAGGGTATGCAGGTTGTCCGGTGTCAGCCTATCTGCTTCCCGGTAGTACTCAAGCGCTTTTTCCGGATTGTTGAGGTGCAGGTAGCAAAGTGCGACCTTTTTCTTGTTCCAGGCTGTTTGTGTGTCAAAAAGATCGGCGCGCAAATACCAGTTCAGGGCATTTTTGTAATCATCAAGCTGCTGGTAGCAGTAGGCCGTTTTCTGTGTCAGGTCGAGGGATGGCTTGTCCTGCTCACTGATAGAGATGAAGATCTCCAGCGCTTCTTTGTAGTAACCTTTTTTGAAAAAATACTCACCGACTTGTACCTTGGTTGCCATTTCGGGTAAAAGGATGTTGAAAAACCATTTTTTGTGAAAAGCCATATCCCATTCAAAGATATCTTCAAAAATATGCTTTTGCGGATAGACCTTGAACAGCCTGTACATATCCTGAATGAACTGGTTCGAAATGGTCAGTTTTGAATGATTTGAATCGAGGGCTTTCTCATCTTTTTCGATATCAGCCATTTGCTGAAGTTC
>JALVJU010000682.1 GCA_027034005.1 Marinilabiliaceae bacterium | reverse complement strand
TCAACAAGAGCACCTGTAGGCAGGGTCCCTGCCCTTTCGGGAGAAAAAGGGCCGTATCCGTCAAGACCGTTATTCACATCAATCACCCTTCCCTTACGATGAGCACCCACAGTTATTCCGCCGCCCATGTGCGCAACGATCACATTGATCTCATCATACTTCTTGCCCCTTGAGTTCGCAAAGCTTCTTGCAACGGCTTTTTGGTTAAGAACATGAAATTTTGATATGCGCGGCATCTCGGGCAAACCTGTTATTCTTGCCACATCCTCGAGTTCATCTACAACAACAGGATCGGCGATAAATGCTTTTGCATGAGGCAGGCTCTTTGCAATATCATCTGCTATCAGGCCTCCAAGATTACTGGCATGTTCACCAAGAACTCCCTTTCTCAAATCTTCCTTCATCGCCTCGTTGACCTCATACACACCTGATTCGATAGGCTTTAGCAGGCCTCCCCTGCCCACTACCGCATCAATTTTTTCAATATCGATCTCGGCATGGATAAGCTCATTGAGGATAACTTCTTTCCTGAACTCATACTGATCGGATATCTTGTCGTACCTGGCAAGCTGCTCAATTGAATGTTTTATCGATTTCAGAAAGATCGAATTGTTCCCGTCGTAAACAGCTATTTTAGTAGACGTAGAACCGGGATTTATAACCAATATTTTATAACAACACTTCATTGTTCTGTATTTTTAGAATTAGGGTAGAATGTTCATTTAACCTCCAACAGCAGCCAGAAGGATACTGTTGAATTTTGCCTCCTCGGAGTCACTGCGCGATGTAAGGACTATCGGGGCACTGGCCCCGAGAATAACAGAAGCAACTTTTGCCTTGGCAAAGAACACAAGTGATTTGTAAAGTACATTGCCCACTTCAATGTCGGGCATAAGCAACAGGTCGGTATCGCCCGCAACCTCACTCTTGATTCCCTTATGCTTGGCGCTTTCAAAACTCACTGCATTGTCAAAAGCCAGAGGCCCGTCGATGATGCAGTTCCTGATCTGGTCCCTCTGGTTCATCTTCGAAAGAAGGGCTGCATCAAGTGTAGCCTGCATGTTCTCGTTTACCATCTCTATGGCACCCAATACGGCAACCTTAGGTTTGGCAATACCCATCTTGTTAAGGAACTCAACAGAATTGTTGATTATCTGTATCTTATCGCTCAGGTTTGGGGCTATGTTCATTGCCACGTCGGTTACAGCAATCAGTTTATGGTATGTGTTCACCTCGAACAGTGCGATATGCGACAAGAGCCTGCCTGTACGCAAGCCCCACTCTTTGTTCAAAACACCTTTGAGAAGTACCGGAGTGGCCACTTTACCCTTCATTACAATATCAGCCTCACCATCATGCACCATCCTTACAGCCATTTCCACAGCTTTTTCGGGAGTGGCCTCATGAATCATCCTCACCCCTGAGAAATCATAAACTCCCTCTTTTATCAGGTGTTCGGTTTCTGGCAATGAACCCACAAGTATGGGTTCGATAAACTCCGCCTTGTAGGCTTCATAGATTGCTCCTAACGATTGAGAATCCTGGCATACTGCAAGCACGAGCCTTTTCTTGTCTTTTTTGTTAACTACTGCCTGCAGGTCTTTTAATGTCCTAAACATATCCGGTAGCTTAAAATCATCCGGCGAACCATGTCACCGGATGATAATTTATATTCAGATTTTATAGTTTCTCAATTATATCTTTGGTATCCTGGGCAATTACCAATTCCTCATTTGTGGGAACCACCAGGACTTTTACTTTTGAACCCGAAGCACTGATCACCTTCTCCTCTCCCCGAGTATTGTCGTTAAGCTCCTGATCAAGCTCAAGACCTAAGAATTCAAGGCCTTCGCAAACACCGGCACGGGTACGTTTTTCATTCTCACCTACCCCTCCCGTAAAGATCAGGGTATCAACACCGCCCATGGCAGCTGCATACGATCCAATATATTTTTTGATCCTGTAATTGTACATGCGGATAACAAGCTGTGACCGTTCATGCCCCTCCTCAGCAGCATCATAAATCTCCCTTGAGTCGGACGAAACGCCGGTGATACCCAGCAAACCGCTGTGTTTGTTGAGAAGAGTGCTAGCCGAACGGGTGCCTATCTTCTCTTTGTCCATCAGGTATGTTATCACACCGGGATCAACATCACCCGAACGTGTTCCCATTATCAAACCCTCAAGAGGAGTGAATCCCATTGATGTATCAACAGATTTGCCATTGTGGATAGCAGCTACAGATGCTCCGTTGCCTAGATGGCAGGAAATTATCCTCTGATTACCGCAATCTTCACCAAGTATCTCACATGCCCTTTTTGACACATACCTGTGACTTGTTCCATGGAAACCGTATCTCCTGATACCATACTTTTTATAAAGCGAATAGGGTATCGCATACATGTATGCATGGTCAGGCATCGACTGGTGGAAAGCAGTATCGAAAACGCCTACCTGAGGAACATCGGGGATAAGCTGCTGAATAGCATAGATACCTTTCAGGTTTGGCGGGTTGTGCAGCGGTGCAAGTGAAACCATCTCTTCCATCTTGGCTATCACCTCATCATCGATAAAAACACTTGAGCTGAATGTCTCGCCTCCGTGAACCACCCTGTGCCCCACGGCATCTATCTCGTCAAGATTTTTGATGCAACCATGTTTTTCGCTAAGCAAAACGCCAAGGATGTAATCGATACCTGTTTTGTGATCGATGATCTCCCCTTCAAGCATCACTTTATCGCCATTTTCTTTCTGATGCTTCAGGAAAGACCCTTTCATCCCCACTTTTTCAATTCCTCCTTTTGCATCTACGCTCCAGTCATTATCGGTCATCGAGAACAACTGATATTTTATTGATGAACTACCGCAGTTCAGAACTAATATCTTCATTTTTTTATATTTATTTCTAACATTAACTACAATCTCTTTATTTCAAACTGTTGATCTTACTGATAGCAAAATCTTCCGCGATGATCTTCCCATTCTCATCATACTTGTAAAATCCTGCTCCTGTATGCATGCCAAGACGCTTGGCCCGTACCAGGCGTTTCAATAATGGAGCCGGTTTATATTTTTGCTGGCCGAACTCATCGTACATGTTCTCCATCCAGGTCACTATTCTCTCAAGCCCTATAAAATCAGCAGTCTGGAACGGCCCTATCCGCATTCCAAGGCCAATTTCCAGCGTTTTATCTATATTCTTCATTGTAGCCACCCCTTCCATCAGAGTGTAACATGCTTCGTTAAGCAGGGAAACGAAGATACGCATACTTACTATCCCGGGAGATTCTTCCACAGGTATTACATCACGGTTTATAAGCTCTACGAACTTACATACCTTTTCATAAACCTCATCAGAAGTGTAAAGTCCCCTGATAACCTCGATTATCTTTGCTTCAGGCGAAGATGTAAAGAAGTGGACACTTACCGAACGTTCACGGTGTTTAAGCTCTGAAGAAAGCTCTGTTATCACCACTGTCGTAGTATTCGTAGCAATGATCGCATCTTCGGAGACAACCTTTTCAACCTCCCTGAATATCCTTTTTCTTTCGTTCAAATCACGGTGCCCGGTCGCAGGATCAGCCGGAATAGCCTCGATGATAAAATCACAATCCTTCAGATCCTTAAAATCAGTTGCACCATGGATACGTCCCATGATAGCACGTTTTTCCGATGGAGTCAAGCCCCAGCTTTGAATCCGTTTTTCAAGTTCGTTGCTAACTCCCTCTTTGGCCTCATTTACACATTTGTCGTCCGTACCTACCAGAACAACCTCCATGCCGTGCCAGCTGGCAATACGGGCAATACCCTGTGCTTCCACGCCACAACCTACAACACCAATTCTCGAAAAAAGTGTCTTTACCTTTTTAACCGATTTGCTCAGTGCATACGATTCAATAGGTTCTACAATCATTTCTCCCATTTTGTAATTAATTTATTTGATTTGTTTTATATGTTAATTCTGTTAATTCAATCCCTGACTTACAAGTCTGTGTGTTTCACGGGCAATGACCAGTTCCTCATTGGTTTTCACCACAGCTACCGCCACTCCTGAGTCCGGTGTGGAGATCACTTCATCTTTGCCCAATGCCTCTTTGTTCCGTGTATCATCTATCTTAACACCGAACCAGGACAGTTTTTCACACACATCATGCCTCATCCTGTATGAATTCTCGCCCACGCCACCTGTAAAAACGATCATGTCCAATCCGTCCATCACCCCGGTCAAAAGACCTATCCATTTCCTCACATTGTAAGTAAACATGCCAAAAGCAAGCTTTGCCCTTTCATTACCGGCATCGGCAGCCTCCTCAATGTCTCTCATGTCCGATGATATCCCGGAGATGCCCTTGAGCCCGCACTGCTTGTTGATAAGTTCGCTTATCCCTTTTATGCTCAGATGCTCTTTCTCTTCAAGATAAAGCAGGATCCCGGGATCGAGCGAACCGCACCGCGTACCCATTATCAAACCTGCTACGGGTGTAAAACCCATGGATGTATCAACAGATTTTCCGTTCTTAATACCGGTTACCGATACTCCGTTACCAAGATGACAGGTTATGATCCTGGAATTGTAAAAATCCTTTCCCGTCATTTCACATGCTCTTTGCGCAACGTACTTATGGCTTATGCCATGAAAACCGTACCTGCGTATCTTGTACTTTTCGTAGTAGTGATACGGAATACCGTAAAGATACGCCTCTTTAGGCATTGTCTGATGAAACGAAGTGTCAAACACCGCAACCTGCGGCACTCCCGGCATCAGTGCTTCAGCTGACAGAATACCTTTCAGGTTTGCCGGATTGTGCAAAGGCGCAAGATCAGAACATTTGACTATCTGCTCTTTCACTTTTTCATCAATGATAACACTGGAGATAAAGACCTCTGCGCCATGAACCACCCTGTGGCCCACTGCGTCAATCTCTTTAAGGTCATTCAGTACAGCATTGCACTCCTTGTTTACCAACGAATCAAGAACCAGTTTTATCCCGATGGTATGATCGGGAATGGGCTGTTTGTAACACTCAACAGGTGAATTCTTCACGCACCTGACCAGTGAACCGCCTTCTATCCCTATCCGCTCAACCGTTCCGCGAGTCAAAAGTTCCTCTTTGTCTGTAAAATCATACAGACTGAACTTGATAGACGAGCTTCCACAATTCAGGACAAGGATTTTCATGTTAAAAAATAATGCCGGACATTGCCGGCAGTTATTATTTATTTAGCAACCTGGTTGACAGTGATAGCAGATAGGTTAACAATATCGCTAACTGAACAACCTCGTGAAAGGTCATTAATAGGAGCTGCCATTCCCTGAAGAATAGGGCCAACGGCCTCAGCCCCTGCCATACGCTGAACAAGTTTATATCCAATATTTCCAGACTGAAGGTCGGGGAATACAAGCACATTTGCCTGACCTGCAATTTCACTGCCCGGTGCTTTTTTCTTTCCAATGGCAGGAATAATAGCTGCATCGGCCTGCAGTTCACCGTCAATCTTCAAATCCGGCGCCATCTCCTGAGCAAGTTTAGTTGCCTCTACAACTTTATCAACAACCTCATGTTTTGCACTTCCTTTGGTAGAAAAGCTTAACATGGCAATTTTGGGTTCTATGCCGAGCAGTGCCAGTGTTGTACGCCCTGTGGCAACAGCTATTTCGGCAAGCTCCTGGGCTGTGGGATCAGGATGGACTGCACAATCGGCGAAGATCATCAATCCGTCTTCACCAAACTCCTTGTTTGGAATCCCCATAACAAAAGCTCCTGAAACCACACTTACGCCCGGAACGGTCTTCACATACTGGAAGGCAGGTCGAAGAACATCGCCTGTGGCATTGTTGGCACCGGCAACCTCACAATCGGCATCACCGGCTTTAATCATCATCACACTCAGGTACAACGGATCTTTGAGAAGCTGATATGCCTCTTCTTTTGTAAGGCCTTTCTTCTTCCTTATCTCTACCATCATGTCCACATACTCGTCAATCTTCTCATAAGTATCCGGATCTACGATCGTGGCCTTTGAAATATTTTTTAAACCAAATTCCCTGGCTGCAGCGTTAATCTCATCAACTTTACCAATAAGAATTATCTTCGCAAATCCTTCTTCCAGGATCGCATCTGCTGCTCTGATCGTTCTTTCTTCCGGAGCTTCCGGTAAAACCAGGCGCCTTTGGGTCTCTTTGCCTTTTTGCTTTAGTTTTTCAATGAATTCCATTTTAAACTTCAATTAATTTTATTATTTATTTTGATTACAAATTTATTGCTTTTATGTGAATGAATTTATAGAATATATCATTAATGAAATATGTTTAATAACACTATTTCAAATTTGTGTTTATTATCTTTTAACAATGTAATGTTCAGGAATGTTCAGCATTATCTTGCAATAAAGAACCCATGATGTTAAACCCGGCAATCATACCTGATATTTTCAGTTTCAACACCGAAAAAAACGCCCGGCCTTATTTAACATGACCGGGCGAACATAACTTTAAATACTTTTTATTTTAACGCCATCTGTAGATAGGATCGACACCATTCTTGGTTAGTATCTCCACAACACCGTTCTTCCCTGCTTCCCCATACAACTCAACAGCCTTTTTACCTTTGATCACTCGTATAGACCGCACATTGTAATCTTCAAGTTTAACTATTCCGTCCACCACCTTTTTATTCAGTACGAACAATGGCTTGATGCCTGCCTGATCGAACTTTGCAAGAAGTTCGGC
>JALVJU010000681.1 GCA_027034005.1 Marinilabiliaceae bacterium | reverse complement strand
AGGTGGTTGAACGTGATGGTTACAAGGTTGTTTACGTTGACAGGTATTTTAGCCCATTCTCTTTTCTTAACTATATTTTCGTAAGCAGAGCCGGGAAAAACAGTGCTGATACTCAAAAGATGTTACTTCATGAGCTGGAGCACATCAGGCAGGGACACACTATGGACATTTTGCTGCTCGAGGTGTTAACGATATTTCAATGGTTCAATCCTTTTTTATGGATGCTGAAAAGGGTCGTAAGGGAAAACCACGAGTTCCTTGCCGACAGAGGGGTGCTTCAGAAAGGGGTGAGCCGGGGCGTCTACAAACAGTTATTGCTTAATCAGTATGTTGGCCAACAATATATAATCTCAAACAGTTTTAATTATTTATTAATCAAAAAAAGAATGAAAATGATGTCAAAAATAAGATCGTCAAAACTGGCAGGGATAAAGTACCTGCTGGGTTTTGTAACGGCAGCATTGCTTTTGTTCACTTTTAGTTGTGAGCAAAATAATGCCCTGCCCCAGAAAAATAATCCGGTGTTCTTCATTGTTGAAGAGATGCCTGAGTTCCCCGGCGGAGAAGAAGCCTTGCACAACTTTGTTTCATCCAATGTGAAATATCCGGACGAGGCAAAAGAAAAAGGTATTCAAGGCCGTGTGTTTGTAGCCTTTACCATATCGGATGAGGGAAAGGTTGTTGATGCTAAAGTGGCCAGGGGTGTAGATACATTGTTGGATAAAGAAGCTTTACGTGTTATAAATGCAATGCCTGCATGGAAGCCGGGAAAACAGAGGGGAGTACCCGTGAACGTGCAGTTTACGGTACCAATTAATTTTGCGCTGAAATAAAAGGATGGACAGTCATCGGATGACTCGAAGTCATCCGATGACTTAAACCTAAGCTTTCTCTCATGATCAAATATGTTTTGTTTTTAGGGCTAATTATAGTCAATATAGGTTGTAATTCCTCAAAAGACAATTACGGCAAAGACGATACTAAAGCCTTTATAAAAAGAGTTTTGCTTAATCTCGATACAATAAGATCTGCTTCTTATTTTAACCGGACCGAAAGTTATGCACCTGGGGATTCAATACCTCTGTATGTAAATGAAGAATATGTCAAGATGTATAGCAATCCGGCAGATACCTTTGTGGGGGCCGCTTTTGTTAACTTGCTTGCTGATGACACTTTAATAATGAGGTATTGTTACGATGGCAAAATGCGTTCACGTATTGACCGTAAAAATAAAACAATTGAGATAGATAGTTTTTATCATAACCCATATCCTTTTCGTACTGTTTGGGCCCCATTTTTTACAAGAATAAAAACTCTGTTCGAATATTCTCTTGATACCAGTGACAGTATAGAGTTATCTTATGAAGATTATGGCGATTCTTTATGTATTGATATTTTTATTTTTGACAAGGTGATAGAGATTGTTGGTAACCGAATGATCGTTTCGCCCCCATTGCAAGGAACCAACAAAGGAAAGGTGTCACGGTATTTTATTTGGGTAAATAAAATAGGACTGGCACCATATAAATTTAGAAGAGAAATGCCACATAATGTCTCTGTGGATGTAGTCAGGGATGTGAAGTTTGGAATAGGCAGACTTGAAGATTTTTCACCTGTCAATTATTTCCCTGCAGGTTATACAATCTTGTATGGAAAAAACAAAAAAATAACTCCTCCTGATCTTTTGAAAGGTAAAAAAGCCCCTGACTGGAATTTGCTCGTTATCAACAATAAAGATTCATTACGTTTGTACGATGTAAAAAGCAAAGTAGTCTTGATTGAATTTACAAGTATTACCTGTGGCCCCTGCCATCTTGCAATACCGTTTTTGAAAAGCTTAAAAGGCCGGTACACTAAACAACAACTGGATGTTGTAAGTATTGAGGGTTTCATTCACAGGTATGATGTGCTGAAGAGGTATCTAACAAAAAATGACATTGATTATAAATTTCTGATGTCAACGGATAAGGTAACTCAAGGCTACAATGTTAGTTCTATCCCTGTTTTCTTTATTCTTGATGAGGAAAAGGTCGTCAGGAAGGTATTTTATGGCTACAGGGAGGGTGTAACTGATAAAAATATTTGTAACGCCATAGACGGCCTTTTAGAAGATTGAGTACAAGGACAGTCATCGGATGGCTCGAAGCCATCCGATGACTAATCTACAGTTTTTAATCCGGAATCTTTTTCGTAATTTTAATTCCTCAAAACGGAGATGAAATGACCAGGATCACTATTTCAATATCAAAATTTGACAGAAAAGCAAAG
>JALVJU010000680.1 GCA_027034005.1 Marinilabiliaceae bacterium | reverse complement strand
GGTTTTTTAATTCGGCCGTAGATAATTTTGATTTAGCTATAAAAGAATTATGCAGGCGTAGTAACTGTAATCAGAATAATAGTGAAGCAATTATTGATTACTCTTTTTCCCAAGAAAGACCATTGCACGAGTTGGACAGAAATTTTGAAATTCTTGCAAGTATGTTGCCATTTGTTGACTTATTGATACGCTTCATTTCGAAAGGGCAAGAGGAAAACTTTTTTGATTACCAAAAGTTTAAATCATTTTTGAAAGCGTTTTATAAATATTTAAAAGATTTACGCCATTTTTATACGCATTTTGAACACGAACCGGTTATTATACCAAAAAATATCGGTGAATTTTTAGACTTTGTATTGTTACAAAATAGCTTGGATATATTTAGACAACGTGTCAAACAAAAGGAAATGCTTTATTATTTGGAAAAGAAATACAGTTCCGACTATGAAGCTTTTTTACAAAATGAAGTGGATGATAAAACACGAAAGAAATTGAGAGAAAAGGACAAATTAAATTTCGTTAATAATCGGATGTTCGGATTATTTATCAAAAAAAATAATGGCAAATGGGAATTGCGAAACAACCCAATAACTTTTTCAGGTGATACATTAACAAATGAAGGATCTCTCACATTACTAGGCCTTGTATTGAGTAAAGGGCAAATGGATACCCTGTTTAAGTTTACAAAATACGCCGGAAAATACGGGAAATATAAATTACAACAAGTTATAGCACAATGGGTTTATAAACGATTAGCTTTTAAGTCTCCGAGACGTTTATTCCAAAGCGATTTTGATAAATATGCACTTGTGCTTCAAATGGTCGAGGAATTGGGAAAAGCCCCGGCGGAATTATATGCCAATTTGAGCAATGATGATAAAGCGAAGTTCATATCGGATTTTAATGTTTATGTGCAGGATGAACAATTAATTGGGCATGAGGTTATTATGAGGCGTTATGAGGATAAGTTTGCTTACTTTGCCTTACGTTTTCTAGATGAATTTTTTGATTTCCCTTCCCTCCGCTTTCAAGTGAATGTAGGGCGATATGTGCACAATGTAGCCGGCAAACAGAATAAACATACGAATAAGAGCGGGAAACGTGTTATTGCCGAAAAAATTAGTGTTTTTGAACGCCTGTCGGAAGTGAGTAAGGCCCGAAGAAAATATTACGAAAAGAATCCGAACCTTAGTGAGACGGGTTGGCAAATGTTTCCCGGGCCGTCATATCAATTCCATGGCCATTCCATTGGAATTTGGTTGACGGGAATTAATGAACAGGAAAGGACATCTACCCGAGAAGCTATGAATAAACCGAACCGAAAAGAAATGTTAAATGAGTTGGGCTTGGAAGATGCCTACAAAATGCCGGTGGCATTCCTTAGTCTATACGAATTGCCGGCACTACTTTATGCCTTATTGATTGAGAATAAAACGCCAAAGGACATTGAAAATATTTTCAGGGCAAGAATTTTTGCAGAAAAAAATAAGATCCGAAATCTGTTGAAAGATGAAAGTAATGATATAACATTGCCGAATAAATGGCGTCGGCTTTTTAATAAAATGAACGAACAAAGCAAACCCGATTGGGATAAGATTAGACGGAAATTGAAGCAAGAATTAAAAGCTAATCCATTAATGGATTTACGAAAAAATTATAAACGGAAAATTCAAGACCCCAAAAAATTATCACTAAAAGAAAAAGGAGAATTGGCCACGTGGATTACAAAAGACATCAAACGTTTTACACCCAAAGAAATACGAAAGAACTGGCGCGGACATGATTTTGCCGAATTTCAGGCACTAATGTCAAAATATGATTACAAAAGCGACAAGTTGAAAAAGTTTATGAGTCATACTTTGAATTTTGATTTTGCTCGCTTTCCTTTCCCCGGTTTGGATTTCGGAAAAACAACATTAAAAACTTTTTATGAAAATTATTTAAAAGCAAGGGAAAATTTCATCAAAAACACGCTTCTACCGGCGGTGAACCGGAAGGAGAAATCCATTTGGGAACTTTTGACAAGGATGTTTCATAAACGTTTTATTACTGACCGCGCTATGAACGTTTTTTTGGAAAACAAACTGAATAATCAACCGCTTATGTTGCCCCGCGGAATTTTTGATGACAGACCCACGATGATGTTGGGAAAAAATATTAATGAAAAAGCCGCATGGTTTTCGGCAGCTACCGGCTACAAAGATTATCAAACATTTTATGGCTTTACCCGACATTATTCGAAATTAAATGGAAATGAAAAGAATAAAACTTGGTGCA
>JALVJU010000679.1 GCA_027034005.1 Marinilabiliaceae bacterium | reverse complement strand
TTAAAAAGTAATATTATTGTACCGATCTCACAAACTGCTACTTGATGTATTTGAACCCCATAAGGCAAGACAAAAGCAAAAAATCCCTATCCATGACTAATCCATGCCCCATCGGGGCGTAACATTGGTAACCCCGTCCGTGAGGGCGGGGATAAAAATCATGAAAATAAAACGTGGTTGGCGGGATTTTTGACGCGCAGCATTCAAAAATCATGACAACCGCAATACGCGACTATTTGGGGAAAAGTGGATTTTGTCGTACACCCTTTTTCCTTTCAGCTTTAAATTCTAAAAGCATAATGGAACAAAATTCGATTCTTTGCGTAAAATTCAAGGCATTGATCAATTTTTAACAGGAAAAGGGGACCTTTAATTTTTAAAACGTGAAGATAAACATCATTGAGGACGATCGTGTATTCAACCGCATGATAGAATACACTCTGACTTTGAATCCGGATTATGAGGTACATACGTACTACAACGGGAAAGACTTCCTGAATGACCTCTCCGATAATCCCGATATTGTCACCCTTGACCTTGGTCTCCCCGATTACTCCGGAGATGATATTTTGAAACGCATAAAAAAATATAACCCTGAAATAGAGGTTATAGTCATTTCAGGACAGGATGACATCTCAACAGCCGTCAAACTGCTCAGGCAGGGCGCTTACGATTACATCACAAAAGATGAGAACATCAAAGAGCGCCTGCTTCACAGCATCCACAACATAATCAAGACCAAATCCCTTAAGAACGAGATATCGCAGCTAAAAACCGAGATATCGAACAAGTACGAATTCAAGAGTGCCATCATTGGTGAAAGTCCTGCCATCAAGAAGATATTCGCTTTGATAGATAAGGCCATAAAGGTTCCCAACATAAATGTGTCCATCACCGGCGAAACCGGTACGGGTAAAGAACTTATCGCCAAAACGGTCCACTACAGCTCACCGAGAAAAGACAAGCCGTTCATCGCAGTGAACATGGGTGCCATCCCGTCCGAGCTTATCGAGAGTGAACTGTTCGGACATGAGAAAGGCGCTTTTACAGGAGCGGTGACTGCCAAGAAAGGAAAATTCGAAGAGGCCGATGGCGGAACCATCTTCCTTGACGAGATTGGCGAGATAGATATGAACCTCCAGGTGAAACTTCTGCGCGTGTTGCAGGAGAGAGAGATAACAAGAGTAGGCAGCAATGTGACCATCAAGATAAACACCAGGATCATCACTGCTACCAACAAAGACCTTTCGGAAGAGGTACGGAAAGGAAATTTCAGGGAAGACCTGTACTATCGCCTTCTGGGACTGCCCATACAACTCCCGTCGCTCAAAGAACGAAAAAATGACGTGTTGCTTCTTGCCGACCATTTCCTCGATGAGTTCTGTAAAGAGAACGATCTGGAAAGGCTCAAGCTCACTTCCGCTGCCAAAAAGAAGCTGATGAAGTATTCTTTTCCGGGAAATGTACGTGAGCTTAAAGCTGTTATTGAATTGGGAGCCGTACTTACCAATTCGGATGAGATCGATGAGGAACATATTGTTTTCAATTCGGCCAATAGTGAATCGGACCTTTTCTCACGTGAAATGACCCTCAAGGAATATACAGAAAAGATAATTTTCCACTACCTCGAAAAATACGACAACAACGTACTCAAAGTTGCCGACAAACTTGACATTGGCAAATCGACGATTTACAATCTTTTAAAGAAAGCTAAATAAAAAAGGTAAGTACACTCCGCACCTACCTTTTTTTACATCTTAATGTTTAAAGCTTATTTAAGGTATTATCACCCTACAGCCACTACTTCAACAATCTGCGGAACTGCCCTTTTAACAGCAACCTCCACACCCCCCTTTAATGTCTGAAGGCTCATGGGGCAGCCGTAGCAGCTCCCCTGCAAACGCACGGTCACGATGAAATCATCAGAGACATCGAGCAATTCAATATCCCCGCCGTCAGCCTGCAGATATGGGCGTATCTCATTCAGCGCTATTTCTACCTCTTTGTAAAGTTCGCTCTTTTCCTCTTCAGCCATTTTACTTCGTTTTAATTTCTACGATCTTAGTCTCCGGGAGAGTTTTGTTCCTTTTTTCAACAGCTTCCGCTACTTTTTGTGCGAGTTCGGTAAATGCCTTGCCTGTCATGGTATCTTCGTTCAACGCTACAGGTTCGCCGTTATCACCTGCCTCACGAATACTCTGTACGATAGGTATCTGGCCCAACAACGGAATATTCAGTTTCTCGGCAAGTTTTTTACCTCCGTCCTTACCAAAGATATAAT
>JALVJU010000678.1 GCA_027034005.1 Marinilabiliaceae bacterium | reverse complement strand
CGACATTGATAAGTGCAAAGTCAGTGTATGTGTTGCTCTCCTTGGCCGTAACACCCATCTTGGGCGGTGCCGGCTGGTTGTTGAACTTTACCCAGAACGACATCAGAAGCTCTTTTGCCCTCTCTTTGGTCAGGCGGCCTTCCCGGATATCTTTTTCATAAAACGGACGCAGGTGCTGGTCGAGCCGCCCCGGATTGAACGAATCCCACGGATTTACCTCAGTGATCACACCTATGTGAACAAACCAGTAGTATTGAAGCGCCTCGTGAAAAGTCTCCGGCTTGAAGGCAGGCACATTGCGGCATATCGCGGCCATATCCTCAAGCTCTTTCTTTCTCTCATCGTCCTGTTCCTGCTTTGCCATCTGCTCAAGAGCATCGGCATTGCGGTTTGCATAACCAATGATAGCATCAGCAGCAATATCCATCCCCTTCAACTCCTCAAGCTTGTCGTATGCCTCTTTATCGTTGAGGAAATCCAATTCACTGATACGGCGTGCAACCTCATTTTTCAGGTCAAGCATCCCCTTCCGGTAGATGATATCGCCAAGGACAGTATGCCCCGGTGCACGTTGCTCCTGAAACTCGGTGAACACTCCTGCTTCGTAAGCATCTTTCCACTCTTTGCTCATCAGGTTCATTATCTTGTCACGATTGCTCTTGCCTTTCCAGTAAGGTATGACAACCTCCTCATAGGCCTTCTTCATCTCATCCGACACTTTGAATGACACCTTCGGCCTCGTATCAAGAACTTCAAGGTCTTCAAGCGTGTGCAGCGATACCTCAGGATAAGTTGGCGTTGCTTTGGGCCTTGGCCCGCGCTCACCAACGATCAGTTCTCCCTCGCTGAACCACAACTGTTTGTTCATCATGATATGCTTAAAAGCAAGCGCCCTGCGCACAGGCACAGAAACTTCCCGTGCCTCGTCACTTTGATAAAACTCAGTCAACAACAAAGCACGTTCTTCCGACAATGTATTGACCGCACTCAAAGTCTCTTCTCTAAGTTTTTTTATTCTATCGTTCATTTTTTAAATTTTTTCTGTTTGTGATTAACCGTTTGTTTACCCATTCCGCAAATTGATTCTCCCTGTTTACCCCAACCCTGAAGGGAGCAGGGACAATCAATTCGCTCCCTTTAGGGTCGGGGTAAACGAATTGATTTTCAAGATGAAACATCTGCTTTGGGTATGTTTACGGATATTCATTTTCTGTTTTTGTTTTTCTAATCAGAAGATTTGGGTAGTGATAACTTCCTACAATCAGATCTTTAATGCCGATAGGCGAAAGCTCGAAGCCGGAAGCCTATTCTCCATAACCTATTAACCATAGAGCCATTCAACCATTTAACCCTAGAATCATTCAACCCCCAATCTTCACCTTAAATCCACTTTTTTCAAGCCGTTCTTTCAACGGGTAGAGCTCCTCTTCAGGAAGGGACTTCATCTTTTTCATCTTCGACTGTATGTGGAACCTCTGATATTTTCCGTCGGCAATGTTGTGATACGGCAAAAGGTGAACTTCACGAATTGCCCCGTTCAATTCTGATGCCAGTTCCAGGGTTGCTTTGATATTTTTCTCATCATCATTGTAACCCGGAATGACAGGGAAACGGATAGTTATCTCTTTTTTGTTTTCAGCAAGATACCAAAGGTTTTCGATTATCTTTTTGTTTCCCACGCCGGTATATTCGTAATGCTTTGCATCGTCCATGTGTTTCAGATCGTACAGGAACAGGTCAACATACGGCATCACTTTATCAAGATCCTTTTTCGATGTTTGTCCTGTTGTGTCAACAGTTACATGAATGCCGTTCTCTTTACATGCTTTGGCTGTCTCCTTCAGAAAATCTGCCTGCATAAACGGTTCACCTCCGGAAAAGGTAACACCTCCACGCGACTCTTCATAAAAAGCAGCATCCTTTTTTATCTCCTTCAACAACTCCTCAACAGATATCTCATATCCCACAGTATCTTCAACCTCCATCTCCAAACCGTCAAAAGTAACTTTGCGGGTGTAATTCTGGATTTTAGGGGAAATGCTTTCAGGATTGTGGCACCACCAGCATCTCAACGGACAACCTTTAAAAAACACGGTAGTCCTGATGCCGGGGCCGTCATGAACGGCATACCGTTTTATGTCGAAAATTATTCCTATCATTTTGGAATGATATAATGCTGGAATGATAAAATGATGTAATGCTAAAATGATGTAATGCTAAAATGATGTAATGCTAAAATGATCTAATGATGTAAGGGGGCTGAATGCCCGGGATTACCGGAA
>JALVJU010000677.1 GCA_027034005.1 Marinilabiliaceae bacterium | reverse complement strand
AATACTACGGGCATACCCGGTCGTGGTCACAGACAGGTTCGGCGATATCTTCCCTTGCGGGCGGTGTGATAGTTTTCCTGAGCGCCAACTACAGCTCTGTTTTTATCTACTCTGTGGTGCCTTATGTTTTGAACCTGTTGCTGATACTGAGTTATCCGGATTCACTTAACAGCAGGATAAAAAAGAAAAACCGGGGAGCAGGGCTGGTGACAGCGGTGAAGATGTTTTTCAAAACGGTGAAAGATCCCAAAATCCTTAAACTGATCTACACATCGGCAAACCACACTGCTTACCTGAAAGTGGTAAAGGACTACATTCAGCCGGTGATGGTGAATGTGACCATGATGATACCACTGTTTATGGCATTGCAAAAGGATCAGAAGTCGGGGCTGTTCGTAGGGCTGTTCTACTTTATCATCTATCTCCTTTCATCGAGGGCGTCATACTATTCTTCGCGGATAACAGGCAGGTACAAAAAGGGGGTGATAAAACTGACCCTGTTTTTGGGCTTTGGTTCAGGGGCGCTGGCAGGGGCTTTTTACTTTAAAGAGATGTGGATGCTCTCCCTGATAACTTTTGCAGGTATCTACATTGCCGAAAATATCCGTAAGCCGGCCCTTACAGGTTTTGTTGCCGACAACACCCCTAATGAAATCCTTACCTCTGTCATTTCGGCACAATCATTGCTAAAGACTATCCTGACATCAGTTTTTGCCCTTGTGTTCGGTTTTATTGCCCAGTATTCGGGCATTGGGGTGGCACTGTTCGCTGTTTCAGCAGTTTTGCTGTTGATCAGTGTAGTGTTTCGTATGAAGAGATAAACAAAATATTTTCATATCCAAAGTGGCATAATCCGTTTTTAATACCTATTTTTACACATCGGATTTCAGGGGTGGCCTGAGTCCGATTTTTCGTGTTAATAACTGAGTTGGTACCGGCACTGGTCCGGACAAAATTATTGAGAATGAAAGTTGATGTATTATTAGGCTTACAGTGGGGCGACGAAGGCAAAGGGAAAGTTGTTGATGTCCTGACTCCCGAATACGATGTGATAACAAGATTTCAGGGCGGCCCCAATGCAGGTCATACTTTGGAGTTTGGCGATGTAAAACATGTTCTTCACAATATCCCTTCGGGAATTTTTCATGGAGAAAAGATAAACATTGTAGGAAACGGGGTAGTGCTGGATCCCATCACCTTTAAGGAAGAAATTGACGCACTGAAAGAGAAAGGGTTTGATATTACAAAAAATCTGTTCATCTCAAAAAAGGCACACCTTATCCTTCCCACGCACCGCATACTTGATGCTGCATCTGAGGCATCGAAGGGAAAAACCAAGATAGGTTCCACGCTGAAAGGCATCGGCCCGACATACATGGACAAGACCGGGCGCAACGGCCTGCGTGTGGGTGACATACTCTACGATTTTGACAAGAAGTACGAGGCATTGAAGAAGAAGCATATCCAGCTTATTGAGATGTATAACTTTGATTATGATATTGAGGAGTACGAGAAAGGGCTTTTTGAGAGCATCGAAGCTCTCAGGCATCTTAACCTTATCGACAGTGAGCACGAGATAAACAGGTACATCAGGAAGGGCAAAAAGGTCCTGGCTGAAGGAGCGCAGGGAACCATGCTTGATATCGATTTCGGTTCTTATCCTTATGTCACTTCATCCAATACTGTCTCTGCCGGAGCATGCATCGGAATGGGGATTGCACCTAACAGGATAGGAGAGGTGTTCGGCATTTTCAAGGCATACTGCACCCGTGTGGGCAGCGGGCCTTTCCCCACAGAGTTGTTTGACGAAACAGGTGACGAGCTTCGTAAGGCGGGCCATGAGTTCGGGGCTACCACAGGGCGTCCGCGCCGTTGCGGGTGGATAGACCTTGTGGCGCTTAAATATGCGGTGATGATAAACGGCGTGACACAACTGATAATGACCAAGAGCGATGTGCTCAGCGGCTTTGAAACCATAAAAGTTGCCACGGCATACAAGATAAACGGAGAAGTAGTTGAGGAGTTCCCCTTTGAACTGCCTGATGATCTGGAACCTGTTTACAAGGAGCTGCCGGGCTGGAACAAAGACCTGACGGGAGTATCTTCGGAAGATGAGTTCCCAAAAGAACTTAAGGACTATATTGCATATCTTGAGGAGGAGCTTGGAGTGCCCATAACGATAATATCTGTAGGGCCGGGCAGGGAGCAGACCATTGTGAGAAAATAACAAAGGAACAAAAATTGGTGATTTGTTGATTTGCTGATCCGTTTATTTGAAAAAATCTTTGCAAATCGCATATCCCCATAATATTCGTGTAAATTCGCGTAATTAGTGGATTTTTTTCTGCTGTATTTGAGCTGCGTAAATGGAACACGGACCTGCCCGACTGCGCGGTCAGGCGGGTCTACACGGATGGAACGGATGAACCTGAAAGAAGTAACGCTTCGAGAAACAGGCGGACAGGAACGATCGAAAGTTTCTTGAGAAAGTAATTATAGGTGCAACAAATGTTCGCACTCCCCATTTATATCTTAGCGCCTCTCCGCCTTTGCGGTGAAAAAAAGCTCTGTGCCTCAGTGTCCCCGTGTTATTCATTAATCTCCGCTTTTTTATTTGAAAAAAATAACTAAATTCGTTTGGCATTAAGCTTTAAATTTGTGTTATGGGCATACTGTACTTGGGGTTTATTCTTCTGCTGGGTTATTTTCTGTCAGTAATATTTGAAAAGATCGGTTTCCCTAAAATAATGGGTTACCTGACGGCGGGGCTGATCCTGAACCCTCAGCTTACCGATATAATTCCGCCCGGTTTTGACTCTATTGCAGAAACGGTCACTATTTTCTGTCTGGCATTTATAACCTTTGAGATAGGAAGTAGTTTCTCACTGAGTGACCTGAGAGACACAGGGCGGAAATATTTTACCCTCGCATTTTATGAATCGTTCACAGCTTTTGTTTTTGTCCTGATAGGTTTTTTTGCCATTACTTTGTGGGTTTTCCCGATTGCCGGCCTTGGGATGCATCTTGTGGTGGCTTTCACGCTTCTGCTGGCCTCTCTTGCTGCACCTACCGACCCTTCTGCCACGCTTGCCGTAATACATGAGTACAAGGCAGGCGGCCCGGTAACAAAAGCCATACTCGGCGCGGCGGCCTTTGACGATATCGTAACTCTTTTTCTTTTCAGTTTCAGTCTGTCGTTTGCCCGGTCCTACGTAGGAACTGCAGATGTAAGTTTTTTCACCGTGCTGTATCATATCCTGTACAAAATTACAGGGGCAGTGTTAACCGGTGTTGTTTTCGGGTTTATTTTCAACAAGACAGTGGGCTGGATGAAAATTACCGAAAGGAAATCGCAGGTGGTTATCTTTCTCGGATTCTTGTCGTTGACATTCGGCGTTGCCACTTACCTGAAGATGGATGAGCTTTTCTCGACACTTACGCTGGGGTTCATGGTGAGGAACTTCAATGTGTACAGGAAACAGATACTTGAGATCACCGAACAGGGGCTTGAGGACCTTTTCTTCCTGATATTTTTTGTGTTCAATGCCATGGCATTTGATTTTAGTGCAACAAACCTGAGCATTGTACTGTCTATCCTGATGTTCATTGTTATCCGGGCGCTTGGGAAATATACAGGAATGTTTATCGGTACCCATAAGCTTAAGATGGATAAGAAAGTTAAGAAATATGCGTTTGCAGGATTGATACCGCAGGGGGGAATAGTGCTGGGGCTTTCGCTGATGCTTGGTAAAGAGCCGGAATTTAAGGGCTTTGCCAATGTTCTTTCAGGAATAATCATGGGAGCTACCATAATGCATGAATTTATGGGGCCTGTCATATCACATCTTGCACTGAAACTGGCAGGGGAGACGCAGGAGAATGGAAAGTCATAAGCCCGCAAATGTGTTTTAAGGAAAACGCGGAGATAAGATATGAAATTAACAACTGAAGAGCAGGATATATACGACGGTAAACACGGGGAGACCCTTGCCAAGATAATGAGGACGGTGGTAAACTATGGGGACCTGTTTGGGGCAAAACGGCTTGTTCCGCAGGATAAACCTGTTCACCTTGTTACCTCGTTCGGGGTGACAATGCTTAAGCCGTTGTACAAAATGATGGATGAGCTTGTAGAAAGCGGTTTGAAAGCAAAGATGCCTTTTACCGTTGACCCCAGGCCCCTCGACCACGGAAATCTCGGGGACAACCTTCTTGAGAAAATGGTTTTCAAGCTGGTTTACGGAAAACAAAAGGGTTATGAACAACAGTTACTTTCTGTGGGGCTGAAAAACAAAAAAGCATTCTCGTGTGCGTGTTACATGCCGGAGGTGGGCAATGTGCCTGAGAAAGGTGATATCCCTGACTGGTCAGAGTCGTCGGTGTGGTTTATGCCAATTCGGTGATAGGGGCACGCAGCAACAGGACATCGGCAGTGGTTGACCTGTTTTGCGGAATTCTTGGCAAGACACCTGAGTTCGGCCTGCTGACCGATGAAGGCAGGATGGCCGACTGGGTTGTTCATGTGGATACGGATGTTTTGCCGCCGGCTCAGGTTCTTGGGAGCGCAGTCGGGATAAAAGCACAGGAAGGGGTTCCGTACATCACCGGTCTTGATAAGCTGCTGATAGGCCTTACGACGGGATGATCCTCGAGGTGAAGGAAGACGGCACGGTGATGGTGGAGGCCCCCTCCCGGCCTCCCCCCTGAGGGGGAGGAGAGTGGTTGCGGGTCGGCAGCCGGCAAGCAATAACGATGGCTTCATTATTCGACATTCAGTATTCGATATTCGACATTAAATGATAAAAGTTGGAAGCTCGACCCCGATTAAATCGGGGGGAAGGCAGAAGAGAGCTTTATCCGAATAAGCGAATCAACAAATCAACAAATAACCATTTAACCCTAGAACATTTTAGCCCTAGAACCCGCCTGACTGCGCAGTTCTACCTGGCTATGCAGTTAGACAGGCGGGCAAGCCCTAGAACCATTTAACCATAGATATCATGCTCACATCCCCCACACTACTTTTGAACAAGGAAATAAGTATCAGGAATATTGAAAGAATGGCCAGGAAGGCCAAGGCCTCGGATGCTGTGTTCCGCCCTCACTTTAAGACGCATCAGTCGATAGAGGTGGGGAGGTGGTTCCGCGATCTTGGAGTGGAGTGCATTACTGTTTCTTCACTGCGCATGGCATTTTACTTTGCTTCTGACGGATGGAAAGACATTACTGTTGCCTTTCCGGTGAATATCAGGGAGTGGAAGCAGATAAACGAACTTGCGGAACGGATAAACCTGAATATCCTTGTCGAGAATGTTGAGGCTGTATCTTTCCTTGAGGATAAGCTGTTGAACCCTGTCGGGGTGTTTATCAAGACAGATACCGGTTACGGCCGTACCGGGGTGGATGCAGAGGATTTTGAAGCGATGCAGATGCTGCTTGAGCTGCTGAAGACGGCGAAGAAACTTATCTTCATGGGATTTCTTACCCATGCGGGGAATACCTATCATGCCGGTTCCGTGGATGAGATAAAGAAGATCAAAGAAGAGGCATTTTCGAAGCTGCTGGCCCTTAAGACCTTTTTGCGTCAGGATTTCCCCCTTTTGCAGCTTTCGTACGGTGATACACCGTCATGTTCGGTAGTGGATGACCTGAGCGGTGTGGACGAACTGCGTCCCGGCAACCTTGTTTTTTATGACGAGATGCAGTATCATCTCGGGGCTTGCCGACGGGAGGATATTGCCGTGGCCCTTGCGGCGCCAGTTGTTGCAAAACATCCGGAGCGAAATGAGTTAGTTGTGCATGGCGGGGCCGTGCATCTGTCAAAGGAAAGTATCAGCGGCACCGGCGGGGAAAAACTGTTCGGAACGGCTGTTGCCCTCGACGGCTACTCTTGGGATGTAAGTGAAGTACTTGGTCATGTTACCGGATTGTCACAGGAGCATGGCATCATCACTGTCAGCGATGGGAAGGTTTTTGAGAAGATCAGGATTGGGGACATGCTTGCCATTTTGCCTGTCCACAGCTGCCTTACCGCCAACCTGATGCGGGGATATGTTACAACTGCCGGAGAGTCGATAGGGATGATGTGACAGGAGAAAATGCAATTTCAGGGCACAGGTGCCTGATCTGAATACAGATCGTAAGAGCCGTCCATAACAGATTTTACTTTTTCGAGATACTCAAATCCGTATCTCATGTCCGGCAACAAATAGCTTCATCCTTTGGTATATTTTCGGCTGTTAGTTTCTTTATCTGTCTTTGCTTGTGATCATCTTGCCAACTATGAAAGCCATGATGGTAACGAGGTAGAACTGGCCGGTAAGTGTGATGAGCAGGGAGATGGCTTTTGCGGGGTCCTGCAGGGGCAGTTTGTCTCCGTAACCCAAAGTGGACAGAGTAACGAAAGAGTAGTATATCGGGTCGTAAGGTATTGTCCCGTCCGCGGGAAAAGTGAAGTTGAAGGCATTGGGGAAGTATATGTTGCTGAATGCTATCAGGATGCTGAATGCAAGGCCCAGCAGGAGATATCCGTTTATTGCCTCAATTATCACATAGTTATCCACTTTTTTTCTGGTTGATACATGCATTATGAACTTGAATACCACGGTGAAAAAGTAGATGATAACAACAAACCTCAGAAGCCCGTTAAGTAACTGCATGTGTATAATTCGTGTAATCCAGAGGGATACCAGGGTAACAGAGAGCTGAATTATCATCTTTTTGCTCTTTTGGCTTCCAACTGCAAATATCGATAGGGTAATTACAAGGGTTAAGAAAA
>JALVJU010000676.1 GCA_027034005.1 Marinilabiliaceae bacterium | reverse complement strand
CCTATCGCAACCAAAGCACCAATGATGATAATCCAGATCGGAAGGTTCGACGGCAGGTTGAATGCAAGAAGCAGGCCTGTTATAACTGCCGAACCGTCAGTAATGGTAGATGGTACTTTTAACAAATACTTTTCGATGAGGTATTCAAACAAAACACTCGCCGCAATTGCCGTTACTGTAACAACAAGGGCCCCGATGCCAAACACCCAAAGTGAGGCAGCAAGAGCCGGTAGCAGAGCAATGATCACCCCGTACATGTTCTTTTTCACAGAATCGCCGCTGTGAACATGAGGAGATGGTGATATGATTAACGTACTCATATTTCTATTAATTAACGATTTTATTTATTTCTTGATCTGATTATCTGACCTACTGTGCCTTTGGCAAGACGTATATAATCGAGCAAAGGACGGTTTGACGGGCATGTGTAGCTGCATGATCCGCACTCAATACAATCCATTACCCTCTCCTCTTCAGCACGGTCCCACATTGCTTTTTCCGCCACTGTCATCAACAGATACGGCGCAAGCCCCATTGGACAAACGGATACGCACTTGGAACAACGGATACACGGCTCCGACTTCTTACGGTGGGCCATCTCGTCAGGCATTATCAGTATTCCGGAACTTCCCTTTGTGACAGGAACATCAGTTGACACCAATGCCTTGCCCATCATCGGGCCGCCACCGATCACCTTACCTGTATCTTCCGGCAGTCCCCCGGCAGCATCTATCAGGTCGTTTATCGGGGTACCAATACGTGCAAGGAAATTGCCGGGACTTTTTACAGATTTACCTGTAACGGTCACAACACGTTCGAAAAGAGGTTTGTTTTTCTGAACAGCTTCGTAAACGGCATAAGTAGTACCTACATTCTGAACAACAGCACCAACTTCGATAGGCAGTTTACCCGATGGCACCTGACGGCCAGTAACCGCATCGATAAGCTGCTTTTCACCCCCTTGCGGATACTGTACCTTAAGAGGCTGAACAGTGATACCCTGATACTGCGATGCCAGTTTGGTCATGTGTTCAATGGCATCGGGCTTGTTATTCTCAATACCGATTACGGCTTTATCCACCTTAAGGGCTTTCATAAGTATCTGTGTACCTACCATTATCTCTTCCCCTTTCTCCAGCATCAGCTGATGGTCGGAAGTAAGGTACGGTTCACACTCTACGCCGTTAAGGATAAGAATATCACATTTTTTGCCCGGAGGAATAGAAAGCTTTACATGTGAAGGGAATGTAGCACCACCAAGTCCTACGATACCTGCTTCACCAACTTTTTTAATTATATCTTCAGGTGAAAGGGTGATGTCTTTTTTAAGCTCCGGAGAACGGTCTATCGACTCGTCCCACTCATCACCGTCAACCTTGATGATGATAGCCGGACGCTTGTAACCGCTGGCATCAAGGACATTGTCGATCTTAAACACTGTTCCCGATACAGGAGAGTGAATATTTGCCGAAACAAAGCCTGATGATTTCGCAATTAACTGGCCAACTTTAACACTATCTCCCTTTTTGACAACAGGGGTAGATGGTGCACCGATATGTTGTGCAATAGGAACTGATACCTGAGCCGGTATTGGAAGGACTTCGATCTTTTTGCCCGCCGAAAGCTTGTTTTCCGCGGGATGAACTCCTCCGAGTGAGAATGTTTTTAACACTGCTGAACCTCCTATTTATTTAATTCAAAAAATGTTTACTTAATCAATTATTTTTCTTCCTTGCCGTCTTTCTTTTCCTGCTTTGCAGCAGGAGCTTTTTTCTCAACGGGTTTCTTTTCCGCTGCTGCCTCTTCTTTCTTAGCTGTCGGTTTTGTTGCCGTCTTTGCTGTTTCTGTCTCTGCTTTCTTAGCTGCCGGTTTTGTTGCCGTCTTGGCTGTTCCGGCATCTGCCTTCTTAGCTGCAGGTTTCTTGTCTACCGGTGGCTTTGGCTTACGTGCAGGGAAGTTTATCTCGTGAATTGCATCTGTAGGACACACCTCAACGCACTTACGGCAGAGCTTACATTTCTCGTAATCGATGTAAGCCAGATTATCTTTGATGGTAATGGCATCGAAAGCACAAACCTGCTCACACTTGCCACAACCGATACATGCAACAGTACATGCCTTACGTGCCGGGCCTCCCCTGTCCTTGTTGACACAGGAAACATAAATCCTGCGGCTCTTGGGACCAATGTTGCGAAGTTCGAGGATATCCTTGGGACATGCTTCAACACAGGCACCACAGGCAACACAGTTTTCTTCGATAACTACAGGAAGGCCTGTTTTCTC
>JALVJU010000675.1 GCA_027034005.1 Marinilabiliaceae bacterium | reverse complement strand
CCCCGACCATGTCAATCTCAAATATACAATGATCGCCGAACGATTGCCAGTTTTTTATTTTATCCTTCGGCAGAAGTTCACCGAAATTATCAAAATCAGACAGAAAATCGAATATCTTCTCACCGGGATGAGGAACAACTTTTATCTCGCTCTCGTATTTTGTCATACCGATTAATCTTTTTTCCAGTTACCCGGATCTTTTCTCCACTCCGACAATGTCTCGATATCCTCTTTTGTCACATATCCGTTATCTACGGCAGTGCCGATCAATGTTTCATAATCGCTGAGTACGGTAAGCTTAACACCTGCCTTTTCAAAGTTATCTTTGGCCACCTGAAAACCATACGTAAAAATAGCGAACATCTCCAGAACCTCTGACCCGGCAGCACGCAATGCCTCAACAGCTTTCAGACTGCTTCCTCCTGTGGAGATAAGGTCTTCGATCACAACGACCTTCTTGCCCGGCTTCAGGTCTCCCTCGATAAGATTGCCCATGCCATGGCCTTTGGGTGCAGAACGCACATAAACGAAAGGCAGTCCCAGTTCCTCTGCCACAAGCACTCCCTGGGCAATAGCCCCTGTGGCAACACCTGCTATCACCTCAACATCAGGGTGTCTTTCTCGTATCAGTCTGCTGAACTGTTCCTTGATATATGTTCTCAATTCAGGGTATGAGAGAGTTTTACGATTGTCGCAGTATATCGGCGACTTCCATCCTGATGCCCAAGTGAAAGGACTTGCGGGTTGCAATTTTATTGCCTTAATTTGCATCAGTTCTTTAGCTATTTTTACTTCTAATTTTTCCATAATGCAAAGGTATAAAGTTTTTTTTAACGATAGAAGGATTTTGTTCGCCACAGGCCCCGACAATGACATGGTTATGACTGCCGATGCCATCTACAAATTCGACACAATCAACAAGCTGAAAAAGTTCACTGACGACTTCCTTAAGAAAGGACACCTGAACACTGCATTGATATACGGCCACAATATTGATGAGATATTCGAAGAGTTTCGTTTTCTCTTCAAAAACATTGAAGCTGCCGGCGGAATGGTATTCAACAACAATGAAGAGTTCATCGGCCTCTACCGGAGAGGAAAGAATGACCTGCCCAAAGGAAAACTTGAAAAAGGTGAAATACCGGAGACCTGTGCTGCAAGAGAGGTTAAAGAAGAGTGTGGGATCAGCAGTGTGCAATTAAGGGGAAAATTTACCGAGACATACCACATCTACTTTATAGGTGACACACCGGTATTAAAAAGAACACATTGGTTTAACATGTTTACTGAGGACAAAGCTCTGAGCCCCCAGACCGAAGAGGATATCACGGACATATTCTGGGCTTCACCTACCGGGATCAATGATTTTGTAAAAAACACATACCCTTCAGTAAGGGATGTCCTGGCTGCTGCCGGATTTTAAAACACCGGACATTTTTTTTATTTATCCTTAATTTCGTAAGAGTTTTAATTGCCTTTTGAACAACTCTTTATCTTTTGTGCAAAAAAACAATGCAAGAAACATAATACCTCATAAAATTCTTTTAATTTTGCATTGGTTACTCTTATTGATTGAAAGACCTAATTACTTAAACCGGGGTATGACAGACGAGATTTTTACAGAATGGAAAGATCAGACCAGGCAGGAAGCTCTGGAAAAGGAGGTAAAGCGGTTACGCTCTCTGACATACAAACAATCCGGCAAGATAGGTTCTTTACGTAAAACTGTCTATTTCACTTACTTCTTTTTCATTGCACTTCTTACAATCATGTTCCTAAAAGGAATGATCTCATTTCCGGAAAACCGGGAGAAAGATTCCGTAACAGACCAAAGTGAAATGACCACCAAACAAAAAACAGCACAAACAGAAAACACTCTAGCCGACAGCATAAAAAATGAAGAGAACATATTTGTTCCCGATACTGTTGTTCCCATAAAAGACACAAAAGGAATTCTTTACTGCGTCCAGATAGGCGCATTCACAGGCATCAACCTTGATGAGTTCAAAAGCGACATGATCTCTTTACAGCAAGATTCTTACGAAGGCATAAATCAGCTGACGCTCGGGCGGTTCAGGGATTATGACAAGGCTGTACGATTTCTTTCCATAGTTCATCAGATAGGATTCCACGATGCATTCATCATGTCATTCAGGAACGGCCGCCGTGTCCCGTTGCAGGAAATGCAGCAAAAAATGGGAATAACGATTAAGCAACAAACTGAAGTAAAATCTGAAGATAAACCTGAAGTAAAACAAGAAAACGTAGTAACACCATACCACGT
>JALVJU010000674.1 GCA_027034005.1 Marinilabiliaceae bacterium | reverse complement strand
GTCTGTGTTATTTTTTCCCTTCCTGCTACTTATCTTCCATAACAGTAACCACAACTTTCCTGTTGCTCCTCGGGCCATCGAATTCGCAAAAGAAGATATTCTGCCATGTGGAGAGTCCCGGTTCGCCATTAATAACAGGGATCGTTTCAGATGGCCCTACAAGACCGGCTTTAAGATGTGAATCGCCGTTACCGTCCTGGTGGTCGTGCAGCCACACTCCGTGAGGTATTAGTTTTTTGAGAAGGTTTACAACATCGGTCTGAACGGAATCGTCCCAGTTTTCCTGTATCATTATTGCAGCAGTTGCACCCTGGGCATACACATTTACAAGTCCGTTCTTAATTCCGGACTCTTTAACAATGGATATCACTTCCGATGTGACATCAACAAGTATCTCCCTGGAGTGTGTACTAAGAGTTATCAACTTTTGCATAATGCCGGATTTTAAAAGTATCAGTGCAGGTTAGTGCCGATTATCCGCATGAACTCTTCACGTGTGGCAAGATTACTCAGGAATGCCCCGGTAAAATCTGATGTAGTGGTCACGGAGTGTTGCTTCTGAACGCCGCGCATCTGCATGCACATGTGCTGCGCCTCGATAACAACGGCAACACCAAGCGGATTGAGAGTGTCCTGGATGCAGTCTTTTATCTGGGTGGTCAGCCGCTCCTGGACCTGTAATCTACGAGCATAAGCTTCCACCACACGGGCTATCTTACTAAGCCCGGTAATATGATGGCGCGGGATATAAGCTACATGAGCCTTGCCGAAGAAAGGTAGCATGTGGTGCTCACACATTGAATACATTTCAATATCTTTCACTACCACCATCTGCCTGTAATCCTCCCGGAACATTGCCGATTTGATTATCTCAACCGGGTCCATATTGTATCCCTGTGTGAGGAACTGTATCGCTTTTGCAACCCTGAGAGGAGTCTTTTCCAATCCTTCCCGTGACGGATCTTCGCCTATAAGTTTTAGTATATTCAGATAGTTTTGGCTTAATTCTTCTGTGATGGTATCATCAAAAGATTCTGTTTTTGAATAACCGCCTTTATCGCCATTCAAAGTAAATTCCATAGCAAGAGTTCAAAAATTACGCACAAAGATGCTCTTTTTTATCAATGCAGAAAAATTTCTGATATCATTTTTCTTCTTTTCCCCTTCTACTGCCCTCCTGACATTTTCTTCTTATACATGTTGAGCAAAAAGTTTGCTTCATCCTGAGTCAAACGGCTTCCTTCACCGGCCTCTTTCACCTTCATTTTTTTCTTGTTCGACAGATACATAATGTATGGTATCAGCCTGTCGGTATGAATACCGAATATCATATCGGGCGGCACCTGCGTTTTATACACCGTTTTCATCGTCTGTTCGTGGATGACCATTTGCTGATTTGCTTCTGCATCCATTCTTTCAGGTGTTGACGACAATGCACTGCGGGTGGCCTGCTTTACATTGTGTGAGGCATTTTGATAAGCGGGATTCACCGTCAACGGCATATACCTGGCTTCAAGCAGAAGCTGCTGATAGCGGGGTATAACAATAACCTCCGAGAGTTCTACTGTATCTTTAGGCAAAAATACCCCGACAATATAATTCCTTTGATGAAGGGAATCGTGCACCTGAACATAGGTATCTTTATAACCCACATACGAGAACTTGATCACATCACCGTCATGTGCCCAAAGGTAAAACTCCCCATTCTCATTGGTAGTGAAACTTTTGTTTTCATATGAATATTTTGCAAAAGGCAAAACTTCAAGACTATCCTTATCGAACACCATGCCGGAAAGCCTTATAGAGTCCGACACCGGTTCATGCCCATACTGGGCAAACATGCTGCCTGCCGATAAGAACAAGAATGATATTAAGATAAATAATTTTGCTTTCATAGTGGTTTAATTAATTCTTTATAAATACAACAAAAAACAGGCCTTAAAGTTGAGACTGACAAAATTTCGGAGTGTGAACCAATGCTCAAATGATAAGATCGTCAAGTCTGCGTTTTGGAACATGATGAACGCCATTTTCATCTCTCCAGTATCTGAAATCATCATCCTGGAGTTCTTCTATCACTACCGTTTCCTTAGGTTTTCCCAATGCCAGAACATAAAGGATTTCATACCGGTCATGCATTTGCAACTCTTCCCTTAAGGCCTCCCTGTTTATTGCCGCAATGGTACACCCGCCAAGTCCTTTCTCTGTTGCACCCAGTAAAATTGTCTGTATGGCTATCCCATCATCACAGAACTGATTGTCGGTTATCTTTGTATCAAGCAGGATGATGAT
>JALVJU010000673.1:5457-6818 GCA_027034005.1 Marinilabiliaceae bacterium | reverse complement strand
ACATGAAACCGCTTATTTTGTACATGACAATCCCCATCCACTCATGTGTCAGGTAATTCCAGTCGTTTAAGGTTCCTGCCGATGGCATGAAAAAATCTGCAATAGACACCATACTCACACCCTTCAACGGATCGGCGGCATAGGGATAAACGGTAAAACCTTCTTTCTTAAAACAACCTTCAGCCCGTCGCATGTGAAACGCTGACGTAACGAGGGTGATGTTGTCACCCCAACCATATTTATCGATAAGTTCTTTTGTGTTAACGGCATTTTCATGCGTGTTTCGTGACAAAGAATCTATGAGTACAGACTCATGGGGAATACCGATAGACATCAAAAAATCTCTCAGGTGGATCGCCTCCTGCGGTGTTTTCCTTATTATACGTGACGTTCCTCCCGTTATAGCTATCTTCTTCACTATTCCTTTTTCATACAAGTCTATGGCCTGCAGTATCCTGTCGGCACCTTGTGTGAAACGTATCCTGCCTGTTGGCTCATGAAAGGCCGACATTCCTCCAAGCACAACGCAAACATCGGACTTGCCCCTCATGGATTCCGCTGGCTGAAGATCGCCTTCCCATGCTCCTACCACAAGCCGGAACACCATAGGGTTGGTGAAGATCACAAATACGATGAATGCAGAGGTGTAAAGCCGTTTACTGATCTTTTTATTTTGGATAAAAAAGGCCGCTCCTGTCAGTATTAAAATCCACCAGAAAGGTGACGAAAGGAAGCCGGCAACTTTGGATAGTATAAAAAACATACCTAAGCTTTATTTTAAACAGTTATTTTTTAATTTTGCAATAGGCTGTAAAAATAACTATAAAATGATTTTTAATAATGCATTTTAATTTATTATTAAAAGAAAGGTATTCGGTAAGGGATTACAAACCACTGAAAGTATCAAGGGCTTTGATAACCCAGGTGCTGGAAGCGGGTAGAATGGCACCGTCGGGAAACAACCAGCAGCCATGGTATTTCATTTCGGTGTGTGAGGACGATCAGCTCGACAGGATCAAAAAAGCCTATCCGAGAGAATGGTTTGCCAAAGTACCACAGGTTATAGTTGTTTGCGGCGACCATGAGCAGTCATGGAAAAGGTCTTATGACTCAAAGGACCACTGCAATATTGATGTTGCAATAGCTGTTGACCACATGACCCTTAGGGCTGCCGAACTTGGGCTTGGCACCTGTTGGGTCTGCCATTTCGACCCTAAGGTTGTAAGTGAGATACTCGAACTGCCTGAGCATGTTGAACCCATAGCTATACTTCCCATAGGTTATCCGACAAATCCGGGAGTTCCGTTAAAAACACGAAAATCGCCTGAAAAAGTTTTTTTCAAAGGGAAATTCGGTAACCC
>JALVJU010000673.1:0-5357 GCA_027034005.1 Marinilabiliaceae bacterium | reverse complement strand
CTAATTCCCGAACTCAAAAGCTATTCCCGCATTGATGGCCGAATAGAATCCGTAAGAGTAATTCGCGTTCAGCCTGAACCTGTAAAAACGAAAAAACATCCCTACCCCGAAGTTCAGGAATCCGTCATCATAAGTTGTCAGTTCGGGTGATTCCACATTACCATCAACAGGAAGACCTTCGAAAGTGCCGTCAAGGGAGAACGTGTTCTGAGTTACTGAATATCCCACATTACCCGTAAATCCGAAAATGGGAAAATCCATCCCTATCAGTAAACCGCCGCCATAACCTGTTGCATCTATCTTTAACTCCTGGCCGCTTTGCCCGTGATAGCTGACATCAGTCGAACTGCTGTATTTCGAATAATTCCCGACCAGAGCCAATTGCAGGAAAGGCGTCCGCCTGATAAACGGCAGATAGTTTTTCAGTGAGTGCTTCAACGTTGCCCCATACATAGTTACACTGCCAACATTATCATCTCCATTTGGAAGCATATAACTAATACCTATCTCTGTATTCAAGGCAATGCCTACAGACAGGGCTACCACTGGCGACATCATAGAGTTGTAATCCGTTCCGTTGGGCATCTCTGTTACGGCACCGTTATACCCCAGTTGCGGCCTTGACTGCCCCTGTAGATATCTCTTGGCCACCGTAGGCGCCATTACTACCGAACCGTCGTCAAGAGTAACATCCGTCAGTTCACCAGCCGAAATCATATCCTGAACATTGAAAAGATAATCCGCAGCAGGCACAAAAGCATAGTTCAATCCCACTTTCAGGTCAATGCCGCCCAAATGTTTCACTTTTGCCGTTGACTCAAGGTTCATGGTAAGATCACTGCTTATCATTTTGCTCTGTGGCATCAGGTACTTTTGCGACAATACTTTTGCATTATTAAGCCCGTAATCAAGGAAACCAACAACATCCTTCTGTGCCTGAACACCCGTAAAACTCAGAGTAAGTAAAAAAACCGAAATATATCTTATAATCTTCATCACTTAGTCCCTCCCAAAAGTTTTTTTGCTTCCGCAGTTGTTATCCTTTCTTTTCCTTTGTATGCCACCACATACCCTTTTATCCCCTCTCGTTTCATCGCTGCAGCAGCATCGGAATAAGAGGTAAATTTGCCTACTGAATATCTGTACCAACCGCTTCCTACATTTTGGATTATCTTTCGTTGTCCGGAGTAAACCATCTTCAACCTGGATTCATCTACCCTGACCTTATCGGCCATTATCTGAATTGTAAAGTAAACATCCGCAGCCGGCTTTATCTCCGGTTCAGGTTGCGCCCCTTTACTGACTTCTTCAACAACCTGTTGTTTTGTTGTCTCCTCCACAGCAACTGCAGCTGCGGCCGCAGACTCAGCTTCTATCTCAGCCACCTGTTTTACTTCTGTTGTTTCAGGTTTACTTTCAACGGCCTTTTCATCTGCAACTTCCGGTCCTTTCTTCTCAGCTACCGGTTCCGGCTGAGCAGCATTCTTTAACATTTCAATTTCAAGCAATCCTTTCTCCACTGTGGTAACTGTACTTTCCTGTTCCTTTATGGCATCTTCCTGATACTTCACTGCTTTTGAAAGGTTCGGGGTTTTATTCGATCTCCCAAAAGTGTTTCTTGCTTTTTTCTTTCCCAGTCCAAGCTGCGACAAAAGGTCGTCATACTTTGCTGAAACACTCTCATTTGCTCCATGCCCCTGCACACTCTTGATATGCTCCTCCAGTGCTTTCATTTTAATTTTAAAGCCGTCCCTTATGAGTACATTTCCCTGTTCCGCCTTCAACATCTTTTCACGACGGTACTGTTTCGAATCCTTTCTTGCCAGACTGTCCTCCACTGCCATAACAGCACGCCCTTTCTCTATCAGGGCATCTCCCTTTTTATAACTGTCGAACTGAGACGGTGAAAGGATATTCTCTATCTTACTCATGGACTGCGCCCCGGCATCAACAAAAAAAATGAGCAACAATGCACACACAACACCCGCCAACCTATACCGCACTATAAGATCCATCTTTTACTTTTTCATTTTATCAACCAAGATCCTTATCTGAAACTAAATCCCACTCCGGCAGTTATCACGGAGTAATCACCTACGGTATAATCAGCATAGATCGCAAAGATCGCCAACCGCAGCCTTACTCCTGCATTAAAATCAAAACCATCGGTAGTGTACGCAAGTGAGATCGGGTTCTCTACAGGCCCAGTTTCAAAAGGGATACCTGTAAATGTTCCTTTCACATCAAAACTGCTTGATGTATTTCCGTAACCTATTCCCGCATAAACACTCAGCACAGGAATATTTATCCCAACAAGGGCACGGGCGGTGTAGGCATTTGCATTTATGTCAAGTTCTCCGCCATTTCCATTATACTCAACACCAAGGTTTGAATTAAAATTAGTGTAAGCACCCATAACCGACAGTTCAAGGAAAGGTATTCTTTTGATAAACGGAATGTAATCCTTTACCGAATGTTTTACTCCCAGTCCCCACATTGAAACTTTACCGTAATCAAATATGCTGACCTTGGGCATGAACCGTCCCATGACCTCGGTGTGAAAAGGCAGTCCCACTGCCGCCTGGACCATTGGGCTTACAAAGTAGTTCAATTCACTACCCCTAATATTCAAAATCTCCGTTTGTGTCGGATCATCTTTAAAATAAAATGACTGTGACACAGAGTTGTCAGCCGCCATAGTCGGTGTGACTGTTCCTTCAGTAGGCGCCACCTTTTGTAAGGAAATGTCATTTGTATCAAAATATTTCCCCGATGTTGGGACAGTCACATAACTAAGAGAGAACATGGCATCAAACCCAAGTGTCTTATGGACTTTTGCCGTATTGTACCATGCACCGTTAAGGCTCACTCCAAGCATTTCGCCATAAGGCCTTAGATATGCCTGCCCTAGCGCATTCGCATCCTCGATGCCGGCATTCAGAAAATCAATTATCTCTTCCTGGGCCGAAGTCCTTGCTCCTGCCAATGAAAAGAGAAAAAGAAATACAATCGTTATTTTTTTCATTTTTCCAATATTATTTCTTTAACAAATTAATTGCCTGTGTTATCGTTATCCTCTGCCCTTTATCATAGGCCACGATAAATCCTTTTATATTCTCACTCTTCATCACCTCTTTGGCTTTCTGAAGATCGGTGAACTTACCAACGGAATACCTGTACCATCCGTCTGCCTCCATTTTTACTATCTCCATATCACCAGAATACTTCGACCTCAACAATTCCTCGGAAACAGGTTTTGTATCAGCAATAAACTGGATAGTAAAAAACACCTCCGGCCCTTTTGCCCCAACATTTTCAACAGCAGCTGAATCCACAGCAACTTCAGCACTTTGAACAGGTTCTTCGCTTTCAGGTGCAACCGCAGTTTGCGCTTCCTTTGTTTCCTCTTTGTTCTTTTCCGATAGTGCTTCTGCCGTGACTACAGCTCCTGTAATTCCTGCCGCTGTAGCTGCTGCAACTTTTGAAGCTTCCGGTTCGTTAACTGCAACCGGCTCCTCTTCCTTTTTAATTATTTCTACTGACGATAATGTGTCCTTTTCAACAGCCCTACCGGAAACAACAACTGTATCTTCATGCACATCCTCAGGTTTGGCAGCATCAACTCCATAAACTAATTTCAACCCATCCAGCAAATCGCAGATAGCCTCAGAAATGGTTTTATTCGCCAATGAATAAAGCTTAACAGATTTGGTTTTCGAGGATTCATCACCGGCTCTCCTGTATAATTTCTTTGCCTGCTTTATCTTTTTGTTCGATTTCACCTCTGTCTCTTTCAACCGTGAGGCCAGCTGCGGGTTTACTTTCCGGGATTCTTTCAGCACCTTTTGCAATGTCTTGGATTTCTTCTTGTACCCGTCCTCAAGGTAAGGCGCGGCTTTCATCTTGATTTTAAACAATTTTTTTTCAAGTTTCCTGACTTTTCTTTTCTTGCTCTGTACCTCGTTAGCTTCTATCTCATCATCGTACTTCACTGCCTCTGCCATTATCTCATTCCCCTTTTTAAGCAGTTTCTCCGCCTTGGCTATCTTTTTTGCCGCCCGCTCCGGGATATGCTTTAATACTTCCGATTCATCACTCTGGGCAAACATGTTTTTTGCCATTAGGATGAATATTACAATTAACATTAGTCTCATTTTGGTTTGGTTATTTTTATTAAACACATCTTTGATTTGACTAATTAACGGATAATTTATACGAAAGAACTAACAAAAAGGTTATGTTAGCTGAAATTAAGTTCAACCCCGATTTAGAAAATCACGGATTACAGTGAGTGTAACGAAACTATAACCGATTGATTTTCTTACATCGATCCGCAATAAAACATTTTTATTGCGGATTTTGGGTTAAACTATTCAGATCAAAATTTGTTATTGAACTAAAAACACGACATCATGCACATAATAATTTCACCTGCAAAAACCATAGACCTAAAATCCAAAGTCCCGACGGATAAGTATAGTGAAATACGCTTCCCGGCTGAAAGCACCAAACTGGCCGGCATACTAAAAAAGAAATCCCGGGAAGAACTAAAACAATTGATGGGCATCAGCGACTCACTTGCAAAGCTGAACTTTGACAGATACCGGAACTGGCATTATCCATTTACACCTGATAAAGGAAGACAGGCAATATTCGCATTCAAAGGGGATGTTTATGCCGGGCTGGATGCTTACGGACTTTCCCGGGAGGCAATTGATTTTGCACAGGAACACCTTTCCATACTGTCCGGACTTTACGGCCTTTTGCGTCCGTTAGACCTCATTCTGCCTTACCGGTTGGAAATGGGCACTAAAAGGAAGTATCCCGCGGGCGAAAATCTTTACAGGTTCTGGGGAGACAAGATCACGGAACAGTTAAACAAAGACATGACCAGAAGCGGCTCTAAGTTCCTTGTCAACCTTGCCTCAAATGAATATTTTAAAAGTATTGATCCCAAAAAAGTCAAAGCAAAGATCATAACTCCTGTTTTCAAAAACTCCAAGAATGGTGAATACAAGGTTATCAGCATCTATGCAAAGAAAGCAAGGGGGTTGATGACCCGGTACATCCTGCAAAACAGGATATACGATCCCGAGGAACTTCTCGGCTTCAATGAAGACGGCTACTACTACAACAGCAACCTGTCATCGGAGAATGAATTTGTGTTCACCAGGGAGTATCAGTAAGTTTTCTATGGCTCTATGGTTAAAGGGTTATAGGGCCTGCCTGTAAGCAAACATGTTCTAGGGTTCTATTTTTTTGCTGTTTGATGCCTTTTGACACATCAACCAACCTTTAAAATCAATATTGACAAATCCCGGTTATTTTGCTTAAAGATGAGCTAACAATGTTCAAAC
>JALVJU010000672.1 GCA_027034005.1 Marinilabiliaceae bacterium | reverse complement strand
GACTGCTTTTCTGGCCTTACGCACTTGAAAACCCGGTATGGCACCCAATCCTCTCCTCCATTGTGATGACTGACTACTACGTTACCATCCGCCAGTTGTTCGAAGGCACACTTTACTGGTCAGACCATCTGCCGTGGTACTACCTGATGAAATATATCGCCATCACCATTCCCCTTGCTGTTATCGCCGGAACGGTACTAAGTATTTTCTATCTCAAAAAGGCATTTTCAGACAAAAAGAAAAGCTTTAGCATATTCATTCTTTTGTTTTACATCTTTTTCCCCATACTTTTCATCTTGATAAAATCATCGAATGTTTACGGGGCCTGGAGGCATGTCTTGTTCATCTACCCTCCCCTTGTTATCTTATCAGCTGCCGGACTATCTTACGTATCTGATCTCTTAAAAAACAAGCTACTGAAATATTCTTATGCGGCAGCCATCCTTTTTCTGCTCTATCTCCCACTATCGTTCATGGTTCGCAACCATCAGCTTGAGATAGTTTATTTCAATGAATTTACAGGAGGCATAAAAGGTGCGATAGGAGTTTATGAAATGGACTACTACTTTCATTCAACCAGACCGGCAGCAGAGAAACTTAAAAGGTATCTGAAACGAAATGGAGATAAAAATATTACGGTTGGATGCAACTTTGAGTCAGCATGGTTTTTCAGGGATTTCCCTGCCGTTGAGAAAAATGTTTACACTCCGTACTATTACAGGAACAGCAAAGCATGGGATTATGATATCATAACCGCCGCATACATGCACAGCTATTCACTGCAACCCGGCCAATGGCCTCCGAAAAACACCATCCTGACAGTTGATGTTGATGATGTTCCTGTTTGTGCAGTACTGAAGCGCCAGACAAAAGATGACATTAAAGCAATAAAACTGGTAAAAGCCGGAAAACTTGATTCTGCACTGGTCTTGCTGCAAAAGGTGACAAAGGAATTTCCGGAAAATGAAACTGCCTGGATAGAACTTGGAAAAATATATTTAAAAATGGCAAGATATTTGAGTGCAGAGAGTACGTTCAGGAAATGTCTTGACGTAATACCGGATTACGAACCGGCACTGTATCTTCTTGCTGAAGCAGAGTTTGAAGGCGGCAAAAAGGAGGATGCGATAAAAACCTTGAATTATTTATTACAAATAAATTTAAAATATTTATCAGGTTATATTAAATTAGCGGATTATTACACAGAGCTTAACGAGTTTGATAAAGCAAAAGAAATTTTGAACCGCTGCCTGGAGATCAAGCCCGGGTATAAAAAAGCAGTTGACGAATTAAAAAAATTGAATTATAATTAATAATCTATAAACATAAAGTACCATGAAAAAGTTAGCATTAGTTTTTGTAGTTGGAATGTTCCTTTCATTTGCATTGTCGTTCAGCAGCGTAGTAAAAGCTCAGGATCAGCATGACATTGCAGCCCAGGATTCTCTCTCGATTGACGACATGGATCCTGTTTTGTACCACCCCGGTGATGAAGCCGAAGAGGGTTCAGAGTCTTCGAACGCACTTCTCTGGGGAGCAATTGCAGTAGTAGTTGTGGTTGGCGGTTACCTGGTCTGGAAAAAATCATCGAAGAAATAACATTTCTTTCAACTCATAAAGCCCGTGTTCATTTTTGGCCACGGGCTTTTTTGTGTTGTTTTTTTTAGGAAAAGCCCCTAACCGATTTTATCTTTACGGTAAAACCGTTAAAAAATCAATTTCATCATGAACCGTATAATTATTGCTTTCATCCTGCTAACTCTTCTTTCTGCCGTTACTTCATGTTCAAATACAAAAAAAGAGAGAAGAGCTGAAAGGCCCAACATCATTCTGATAATGGCCGACGATATCGGCTTTTCTGACATCGGCTGTTACGGAAGCGAGATACACACCCCAAACATCGACCGTCTGGCAAGGGAAGGATTGCGGTTCAGGACTTTTTACAACATGGCCAAATGCAACCCCACCCGGTCATCATTGCTGACAGGATTGTATCATGGAGGTGATGGCGCCGTTCACATAGCACAACTGACAAAACAGGCCGGTTATTTCAATATTATGAGCGGCAAGGAGCATTTCGATAAGTGGGTACCGGACTACTGCAAGGCCGAGAATGTTTTCGACCACTCATTTTATTTCTGGGCAACAACACAATATTTTAGGCCGCCGTCAGGCGAATTCGAGCGTCCCTTTATCCTTGAAGGGAAAGAGTTAAAAGCCGATGAGATACAATACGAAAAAGCCCCCATGTACAAAACCGATTTCATCACGGGCTATGCTTTAAGATGGCTTGATGAAGCATTCACGAAAGATTCACCGTTCTTTCTTTACCTCCCATATCATGCAGGGCATTTCCCCTTACAGGCACGGCCGGAGGATATAGCAAAGTACAGGGGCACTTACATGAAAGGATGGGACAAACTGAGGCATGAAAGATTCGCTAGGATGCAAAAGTTGGGGGTCTTACCGCTAAACACAAAACTCAGTCCGCCGGAGGGCAACCTCAACAAACTCCGTAAACCGCTGGTTCCCGACTATGTAAATTACTATCCGTGGGAAAGCCTGTCGGAAGGCAAGAAAGACTCACTTGACCTGGAGATGGCAGTATATGCCGCCATGATAGACCGCATGGACCAGAACATTGGCAGGGTGCTGAAAAAACTGGAAGATAACGGTAAGCTGGAAAACACCATCATCATGTTCCTGGTGGACAACGGGGCATGCCCCTTTTACACCAACAGGATAAAGGATGTGCAACCAGGCCCGGCAAACTCATACTGGAGCTTACGGTCAACCTGGGCCAACCTGGCAAACACACCTTACCGCCAGTACAAGCAATGCGGAATGGAAGGTGGCTGTAACACACCGTTTATCGCTTTCTGGCCGGGACATATCAAACCAAACACCATAACAGGACAGCCGGGGCACATTGTTGATATCGCCCCCACTTTCCTCGACCTGTTGGGCATCGACTATCCAAAAAGCATCAATGGCCATACGACCATCCCACTACACGGCGAATCATTGCTGCCCGTGTTCCTGGGCAAAGAACGTAAAGAACCGGATTATTTCATCTCCGGGCTGGATGCGTTCAGGATGTTCCGCAGCGGTAACTATAAGATTGTCCGATTGAACAACGGCCCATGGGAGCTTTATGACATGAAAGAAGACCCTTCGGAGATCAACAATATTGCCGGTGAAAACCCGGAGATAGTAGCTGATATGGTCCGGAAGTATAAAAATGCTTCAAAGAAGGTGCTCGGTAATAATTGAATGCCGCATAATACACAACATTCAATTACTATAAATTTTCTTTAATTAACACATATGTTGATATTTTAAATTGCTGATAAAAAGATTTTTGGTATTTTTGCCCGTCATTAAAAAACGGCAAAGTGAATAAAACTGACCAGCAATTTGAGCACGTAATATCTATCTGCAAAGATATATTTGTAAAGAAAATGAAGGATTACGGGGCTGCCTGGCGCATACTGCGTCCCAGTTCCATAACCGACCAGATACTGATCAAGGCGCAGCGCATCAGGAGCATTGAAACAAAAGGCATTTCAAAAGTAGACGAAGGGATACGCTCTGAGTTCATCGGCATAGTAAACTATGCGGCAATGGGGCTCATCCAGCTCGAACTTGGGCCTGCCGACAAACCTGAAATGGATCCTGACAAAGCGCTGAAACTCTATCTTGAAAAGATATATGCCGCCAAGAACCTCATGGCAAACAAAAACCACGACTACGACGAGGCATGGCGCAAGATGCGTATAAGTTCGTTCACCGACCTGATACTAATGAAACTTCACCGCACCAAACAGATTGAGGACAACATGGGCAAAACCCTGATCTCTGAAGGCATTGATGCCAACTACATGGACATGATCAACTATGCCATTTTTGCTCTTATCAAAATAGAATTCCCTGAAAACGATAAAGAATAATTGCCATGTTAAGATTAATCAGCCGTATTTTAATTGGTTTGCTTTTTATCTTCTCAGGTTTTGTAAAAGCCGTTGACCCTGTGGGTGGCAGCATTAAATTCACTGATTATTTCGAAGCGTTCGGGATGGATTTTATGCTTTGGGCAGCTCTTCCGCTGGCAATCATCCTCTCTACCATTGAATTCGTGATCGGGTTCAACCTTCTTGTGGGTATCAAGCTGAAGCATACCTCGGTTATCACATTTTACCTGATGGTTTTCTTTACTGCCCTCACTCTTTTCCTTGCAATTTTCAATCCCGTGAGCGACTGTGGCTGTTTCGGCGATGCAATAAAACTTACTAACTGGGACACATTTTTCAAAAACCTGATATCACTGCCTTTCACATGGGTACTTTTCAAGGACAGGAACAAGTATGTGGAAAAACTGTCAAGGCCGAGGGTCAACAGCCTCATGGCATTTGCAATCATTATTTCGGTTGGGATATCTGTGTACAGCTACAAGAATCTTCCCATACTTGATTTTCGTCCTTTCAAAACAGGGGTGAACATTCCTGAAGCGATGAAAATACCTGAAGGAGCTCCGCAGCCTGAATACAAAACCACATTCATACTTGAAAAAGACGGAGTGCGAAAGGAATTCGACGAAAAGAACTATCCTTACGACGATACAACCTGGGTATTCATCGACAGTAAGAGTATCCTTATAAAAGAGGGCTATCAGCCCCCGATAAAAGACTTTTACATAACCGATAAAGACGGAAATGACGTAAGCGACAAGATCATCAGGAGTAAAAAGCCCGTATTCATGATGGTAGCTCCCGATCTGTCAAAAGTAGGGCCTAAACAGGCTGCCGCACTGGTGGCATTAAACAAGGAATGCCTGTACCAACACATAAGATTTTATTGTGTGACAAGTTCCCTGTATGAAGATATCATACATTTTGAGATGGAAAACGGGGCAGCCATGAACTATTTCTTTGCCGACGAGGTCCTTTTACAAACTATCATCAGGTCCAATCCCGGGCTGGTAGTAATAGAGAACGGGACAATACTTGCAAAATACAGCTGGGTAAACACACCGACAACTGATATTATCAAAAATCCGGAATCATATATATTATCGGAAAAATTAAAACAAACAGAAAATATGACAGTAGCAATAATCGTATTGCTTTTGATTGTACTGGTATTGACATTTTATAAAAAATAACGTTTATTAATTTAAAAACAATAATCATGAGAAAGAACATTGTTGCAGGAAACTGGAAAATGAACAAAACCCTGAACGAGGGTATCGAACTGGCAAAAGAGCTGAATGATATCTTATCGAAAAACAAGCCCAACTGCGATGTAGTTATTGGAACACCATTCATACATCTTGCTGAAGTTACAAAGATCGTTGATAAAAACATTATCGGAGTATCAGCACAGAATTGTGCCGACAAGGCAAGCGGGGCATATACCGGAGAGGTATCGGCCGCCATGGTAAAATCAACAGGTGCCGATTATGTGATCCTTGGCCACAGCGAAAGAAGGGCTTACTACGGTGAGACCGATGAGATACTGAAAAACAAGGTGGACCTTGCCCTTGAGAACGACCTCACTCCTATATTCTGTATCGGCGAGGTGCTTGAAGAGCGTGAATCAGAAAAGCATTTCGATGTTGTAAAGAGCCAGATCGAGAACGGACTTTTCCACCTCTCATCTGATGAGTTCTCAAAGATAGTCCTTGCATACGAACCTGTATGGGCTATTGGAACCGGCAAAACAGCTTCTCCGGAGCAGGCACAGGAGATGCACGCTTTTATCCGCAAAACATTAGCAGAGAAGTACGGCGAAGAAGTTGCTGACAACACATCTATCCTTTACGGAGGAAGCTGCAAGCCATCAAATGCAAAAGAGCTTTTCGCTAACCCTGATGTTGACGGTGGCCTGATCGGAGGTGCTTCACTTAATGCCAAAGACTTCCACGGCATTATCGTGGCTTTCGACTAATAAAATATCTAAACATTTAAGTCAGAGAGTGTCATTCTTTTGGCACTCTCTTCTTCATTTTTAAACATCATACTTTTACAGATCAGCTTTTTTTAACCGTTTCTAAATACAAAAAAACAAAAACTTTCTGTTGACTTATACGTTAGAATGATATAACTCTTTCTTTAAATGAAATACTTAAACTCATATAAAATTATTTTTACATTTCTTGTCTCAATACTTGAAACATTAAGTATTTCAGGTTATGTATCAGCACAAAACGAAAAATATTACTTTACCCATATCACCGAAAGCGATAACTTCAACTATGGAAGGATAACCTGCCTGACAAAAGCAAAGGATGGTTTTATATGGTTTGGAACCTACAATGGCTTATACCGTTTCGACGGTTATGAATCATCTAACTTCAAATATTCAAAAAAAGACACAACAACATTAGATAATAATATTATATCCTCAATGTTCGTTGATTCCAAAGGAACAATGTGGGTAGGAACTTTTAATGGCCTGAACAGGTTCATGCCCGAAACTGAAACTTTTCAGCGTTACAACGTAACCGGTAATAAAACAAAAGATCTTCCTGTTTTTGCAATCATTGAAACCGGAGATAGCACTATCTGGTGCGGGACATGGGGTGCCGGCCTGCTCCATTTAAATCCTGAAACAGGCAGACAACATACATTATTACTCGATGAATTAACAGGACTATCACAAAAAAGCAATAACATAAAACAAATCATATCCGACAAAAAGGATAATATTTACATTTGTACATGGGGTGAGGGTTTGATCAAATACAACAGTAAAAAAGGCACATTCAAGCAGTTCAAGCACGATCCTGAAGATCCTCTGAGCATACCTGACAATAAGGTATTGAATATAGAGAAAACATCTGACGGAGAATATTTTGTGGCTTGCAAGAACGGCAACGTATCTTTATTTTCATCAAAAAGCGGAACATTCATAACAATAAAGAATGTGACAAGTATTCTGAAAAAGTATGAAACAGAGGTTACAAAATTAAAACTTGACTATTCCGGTAATATATACATTGCCACATACGGCGCTGGGGTACTCTTATACAACCTTAAAAATGGCTCCGTCAAACACCTGAAAAAAGAACGTAACAATGCTCATTCTCTTAGTTCAAACCTTGTAACGGACATTTATTTCTCACGGGATGATAGTCTTACCTGGATCGCTACGATAAACGGAATTAACATCATGGATCCCAATGTGCCGAAATTCAGGACTTTCACATATATTGACATGCCCGATACACTTACAGAATTGAACTGTCAGGGATTTATATATCATAATAAAGACAGAATATATATAGGAACACGGGATAAGGGAATTTGGGAATTCTTTACAAAAAAAGAAATATTTAAGCAATACCCGTATCAGCATAAGCCTTTCCTGAACAGTAATAACATTCTTTCAATAGCGGGTAAAAAGCAGACCATTTACGCAGGAACCGACAAAGGATTGAACATTATAAACCTTAAAAAGAACAAAGCCGCATACTACAACAGCTCAACAAGGCAGAAACCTGCCAATGATATAATACGCTGCATAATGATTGGCAATTCAGAAAACATTTGGATGGGTTCGTCTGCCGGTTTGGATCTATTCAATGAAAGAACTATAACATTCAGTAATTTTAAACCCTATCCCTCAAGCAATACTCTTTCTGCCAAAAATTTTGTAAGAGCCATCTGCCAGGCAGATGATAATACTCTTTGGATTGGAACATCGGCAGGAGGACTGAACAGATTCAACATAGAAAGAAGACAGTTTACAGAACGTTATATCCATAATAATTCTTCAGGCATTTCCCTGTCGGACAACAAAGTTAATGATATCTATATCGATTCAAAGAATTACATCTGGGTAGCAACAGCAACAGGCATTAACAGGTTTGATCCTGAGAACAAAATATTTAAAGTATTAAATTCATCCAACGGGTTAACTAATGAAAATATTCATTCCATAGAAGAAGACGATAAAGGGAACATTTGGTTCAGCACTGAAAAAAGCATTGTAAAATTATATCCCAAATCCTGGACTTTTAAAGAATACAATAAATATGACGGTGTCAATACATACAGCTTTAACAGCGGAGCATCTCTGAAACTTCCGTCAGGAAAACTTATATTCGGAGGAGTCAACGGGTTTAACCTTTTCCATCCCGACAGCATTAAAGAGAATAAGTTCACCCCAAGGGTTATTATTAATGACATAAAAATTCTGAATTTATCATTAAAAGAGTATCAGAAAAAAAACAAGAGGAAGATAACCGGCAAAGCAATAAACTACATTAAACACCTGAACCTGAAGCATTATGAGAATTCCGTTTCAATCCAGTTTGCTGCACTTAACTACTCATTACCACAAAAAAACCAATATAAATATATTCTCGAAGGTTTTGATAAAAAATGGATATCCTCAAACAACAGGATAGCGACATACACAAATCTGCCTCCGGGATCATACACTTTCAGGATCAGGGCAACCAACAATGATAAAGTATGGAGCCCATATGAGAAAAGACTTGTAATTAACATTGAGCCTCCGTTCTATCAGACATGGATATTCAGGCTGATACTTTTATCACTTATCATCCTTACCATAATATTCTTCAACAAGTTTAAAACATACAAAATAAAACGCCAGAAAGAGCAACTTGAAAAAGTCGTGGTTGAAAAAACCCGGGAACTTATGCGGGCAAATATGTACCTTGAAGAAAAGCAGGAAGAGATAGAGGTACAGAACAGCAGGATATTATCGCAGAAGAATGAACTGGAAAAACATAAGAACAACCTCGAACAGATAGTAAGAGAGAGAACAAAAGAGCTGGAACAAGCAAAGATGAAAGCTGAAAATTCCGAGAAGCTAAAAACAGCATTCCTGGCAAATATGAGTCATGAGATCAGGACACCTATGAATGCCATTGTCGGATTCTCCACGCTTCTGAACACTCCCGGCCTTACAGATGACGAGCGGGAAGAATACATCAACCATATAAAAGAGAACAGCGAGGCATTGCTGGTACTTATCGATGATCTGCTTGACCTTAGCCAGATAGAATCGGGGAACATGTATGTGAGAAAAGAAGAATTTGTTGTGAAAGACCTTGTTTCCCAGATGACAAAACTTTATACGGGGAAATACGGCTCAAGAAATATCCGTCTCATTAATATATTTAACAATAATGCTGCCAACACAGTTCTCTATTCCGATCCCAACAGGCTTAAGCAAGTATTAAGGAATCTGCTGGAGAATGCATATAAATTCACTGAAAAAGGAACGATAGAAATAGGTGTTACATCGTATGGAGAGGATAACAGGAATTACATCCTTTTTTATGTTAAGGATTCGGGCATAGGTATCCCTGAAGATAAGATGGATGAGATCTTTGACCGGTTCAGAAAACTCGATATGAACACAGATAAGTATTACTCCGGCGTAGGCCTGGGGCTGTCGATAAGCAAGAAGATAGTCGAAAACCTTGGAGGCAGGATCTGGGCAGAGTCTAAAAAGGGAGAATTCTCAAAATTCATCTTCATAATTCCGATAGAAACCAGGGAATAATTACCTTTACTATCAAACACATTTTACCCTGAATATGAATTACATTAAAGTAAACTATACTTTAGAACCAAAAATCACGGAAGCATCAGAGGTTCTTATGGCCCAGCTTGGCGATTTGGGATTTGAAAGCTTTGTGGAAACGGAAAAAGGATTCGAAGCCTACATTCCCGAAAATAATTTCTCACCTGATCTTCTGAAAGATCTTTTTATCCCGTTCGGTGATGTAAGGACTGATTATACAACAGAAACGATCCAGGACCATAACTGGAACCGCACATGGGAAGAAAATTATTTTGAACCCATTTTGATAGACAATGATGTACTTATACGCGGCTCTTTCCATAAAACCAAAGAAGGCGTAAAGCATGAGATAGTTATCGATCCTAAGATGGCATTCGGGACGGGGCATCATGAAACAACAGGATTGATGATCAAACATATCCTCGAAACTGACTTGAAAGATAAGATTGTCCTGGATATGGGATGCGGAACGGGGATACTTGGAATACTCTGCTCAAAGCTGGGTGCAAGTGAAATTACCGGCATCGACATTGAAGAGTGGGCGTACAACAATGCCATTGAAAACTGCAGTAAGAACAATGTATCGAACATGAAAGTGATCCAGGGTGATGCAAGCAGTATCGACAACAAAGGTTACGACATAATCCTTGCCAACATAAACCGCAACATTCTTCTGAATGACATCCCAGAATACAGCAAAGTCCTTAAACCGGGAGGACTTTTGATGCTAAGCGGATTCTACGAATCAGACCTTAAAACCATCAATGATGTAACCCGGAAACAAGGATTGAATTTTATTTCGTCAAAAAGTGATAACAAATGGATAGCATCAACGTATAGAAAAGGGTAATTACAATTTTTCTCTGTCAAAAAACCGGTAAATGAACAGACGTTTACTCATACTTTTTCTATATCTGATATTCTCGCTATCTGTCTCCGGACAGGATAAAAAGTTTTCGGATGATGAGAATCTGTTCATACAACAGCTTAATGAGAAGTTCGTTACAGCATTCGGTAAAAAGAAAGGTAAAGAAGTAGCAGAATTCATGCTTCAATTCTGGCTCTCACCGGAAACTTCATCAGACTTAAAAAAACAGATAATTGAGACCTGCAATCTGATGGCGGTAAAAAAAGCCCGCCCAAACCCCGACCTTTACACATACATGCAAACGGTGATCGCATTTAATGCATCCCGCCATAAAACCAAAAACTTCGACACATGGCAAACTGTTATTTTAAATTTGCTTAAAAAGCCGCGGTTGCCGCTGCGCAATGTGATGAAAGAAATAAAGTTCACTAAAGAACTTATCGAAAATGATATTATCTACTCCACCCCGTCGGTGAAATGGGCTTACACTTCAGGTGATTTCCTTTATGAAAATTCAAATGATCATTTGCTGATAAAACTTAACAAGACCGATCTTATATGTTACTCTAAAAACGACAGCCTGGTAATTTATGATACCGAAGGAACAGCTGATGTTGACAAAAAGAGATGGCTCGGCAAGGAAGGCCGTATAACATGGGAAAGGTCTGGTTTTGATGCAAGTCAGGTATATGCCGTGTTTGGCAAATACAACCTGGACATGAACAAGGCCTATTTCCAAATAGACAGTGTGGATTTTTATAACCGGCTCTATTTCAATAAACCATTGAAAGGGGTGTTGAAGCATAAGGTTATGTCTGTTCACGACCCGTCAAAAAGCATCTATCCAAAATTTGATTCTTTCGAACAACGTTACAAGATCGAAAAAATTCATCCCAATATCAATTACGAAGGAGGATTCTCCCAGTACGGAGCAAAGTTCCTTGGCTCGGGAACAAATAAAAACCCTGCCACTTTAACCATTTACCGTAACGACACTCTTTTCCTTACTGCAAAATCGCTTTACTTTGCCTTGCGTAAAGACCAGATACTGAGCAATGCTACCGAGATATCACTAAAACTCGACTCAGGATTTATCTATCATCCCGGATTACTTTTCAAATATGTGGTATCCACAAACGAGCTGTTTCTTATCCGCAACGGAGAAGGGATGTCGCAAAGTCCATTCTTCGACACTTACCACAATGTTAGTATTGATGTAGAGCAGATAAACTGGAAAATGAATGAGACGTGGATGGACCTGAGGATGGTGCGGGGAGCTGCAGAGAACTATGCCTTTTTTGAATCGTTAAGCTACTTTAGGGAGGATTTTTACAATCATCTTCAGGGGATGGATGCCATGCACCCCCTGCAGGGACTTAAGAACTGTTCCAGATACTTCGGAGGTAAACCTTTTACTGCAAAGGATTATGCAAACTACATGCGGTTACCTGAACCGCAGATACGCCAACAGATAATGAATCTGGCTTTTTACGGTTTCATTGGATACAACAGTAATACAGACGAAATAGAGATACGCCAGCACCTCTATGATTTTTTATTGTTCCGTCTGGGGAAAAAGGATTATGATGTGATAAGGTTCAACTCTGTAACCCCGGGCAAGATACCAAATGCCCAGCTGGACCTTAAAAACTTTGACCTTAACCTCAATGGTGTAAAAAATATTTCGATAAGTGATAACAAGAATGTTATTCTTTTCCCGAAAAATGATAAGATTGTTTTGAAAAAAAACAGGAATTTCCAGTTCGACGGAAAGGTTAGTGCAGGTATGCTAAACATGTACGGTAACGGTTTTCTTTTTTCTTATGAAGGTTTCAGCATCGCGATGAAAAATATCGATTCACTTAACATGAAGGTTGAAACCGGCCAGCTTGACTATTTTGGCAAACCTGTCCTGCATGAAGTGATGAATACCATAAACAACCTCTCAGGCAAACTCGATATCGATGTACCGGACAATAAGTCCGGAATAAAACAGAACGACCAGTATCCTATCCTGACAAGTACGAAGCAATCATTCGTGTTTTTCAACAACAAAAATATTCAGAACGGAGCTTATGATCCCGAGAAATTTTATTTCACACTTGAGCCCTTCCAGATGGACAGCCTGAACACTCTTAAAAAAGAGAACTTCGACTTTGCAGGGACTTTTACATCTAACATCTTCCCCGAATTCAAAGAAAACCTGACCATTAAGAAAGACTATTCGCTCGGTTTCAAACGCCAGACTCCGCCCGAAGGTTACGACATTTATGGTGGCAAAGCACACTTTACCAATTACATAGAACTGAACAGCAAAGGCCTGACAGGAAACGGCACTTTGAAATACATCACATCGACAAGTGTTTCGGAAGAGTTCGTATTTTTGCCTGATAAAGTTTACGGTATAGCACATGATTTCACTGTCCAAAAGCAGAGCGAGGGAATCGTCTATCCTGATGTACAATCGAAATTTGTGAGTGTAAACTACTATCCGAAGAAAGAAGAGTTGTATGCTCAGAGCCAGGAGGAATTTTTCAAAATGTTCAACCAGGAATCCCAACTGAACGGGAAACTTCGCATAACACCCTATGGAGCTGACGGCAAAGGCCGCATTTTCATGCTGCGGGGAAGCCTGAGTGCACCAAGGTTGACATTCAGCGACCACTCTGTACTTGCTGATTCTTCCAGTTTTAAACTCGTAGGAGAAAATGAGGAAGCGATCAAGTTCTCCACCACAAACCTCATCTCATCAAATGTTGACTTTGCAACACGTGAAGGTGTGTTTACATCAATGGGAGAAGGCGACCCGGTTACTTTCGACGACAACAAGTACATGGCGATCATAACTAAATTCTCCTGGGATATGGATCTGAACAAGATCTATATTGGTGCGCGTGGTTCAAAAGGTAACCTGTTCATTTCGCTGAACAGGAAACAGGATTCGCTGCAATTCTACGTGCCGATTGCAGAGTACGACATGGAAAAGACGCTGATAATAGCCGACGAGGTAAAATACATAAATGTTGCCGATGCCAAGCTTGTACTGAAGAGCGGACTTGTTTATCTGAGAGCAAATGCGGCAATGGACCCGCTTGACAGCGTCATGATAGAAATTGGGGACACTGCTACGTTCACACACAGGATATATGATGCAAAAGTCAACATAACCGGCAGATATGCCTATAACGGAAGCGGATTTTACGACTATGTGAACGAAAACAATAAAACCAACAAAATATTCTTCCATTCCATTGAAGCTACACGAAAGGGACGAACGTCACATGCAGAAGGTCTGCTTACAGAAACTAACATGTTCACTTTCAATACCCACTTTGCCTACAAGGGAAAAGTATTCTTCAATGCAAAAGAAAAATTCCTGACATTTGACGGTGCTATTCAGATGCTGCATAAATGCAGCAGAAAAGGACCGCAGGAATACATGAGATTTAAAGCAGCAATAAATCCGTTGAAAGTTTACTTCCCGGTTGCTGAAAAGACAGAGAATTTTGATTACAAGCCTGTTTATAAAAGTTTCTATATATCTAAGGATTCTGCTCATATCTACAGTTCTTTCATCGAAGGAAGAGAATTTTACAGCGATATACCTATCATCACAGGTAACGGTTACCTGACTTACAATGAAAAAGAACAATCATTCGATATGGCTTCCATGGCAAAACTGGAGCATACCGATACCACAGGAACACTACTGAGATTCTCAGAAAAGGATTGTTCGATGATAGGATCCGGAAAACTTGATCTTGGTATTCCTTTGGGACAGGTGACAACAAAAACTACCGGAACCATTACCGATAATCGCAGCAAAAAAGAAATATCCCTGACAGCCATGCTGGGAATTGACTTCTTCATGGACAATAAAACTATTGATTTTCTATACTCATCATTCATCAATTCCAAGGCAAATCTATCAAAATTATCATCCGATAAATTCATTAAGCGGCTTGCCGACTGGACAGGGAAAAAAGCAGCTGAAGAGATCAGTAAGAAACGTTCTATCATGGGTGCACTGGACGGCATGCCACCAAACCTAAACAATACTTTCACGTTCAGTAACATCGACCTGAAATGGAACAGCAAGAAACATTGTTACTATGCCGACGGTAAAGCAGACATTGCATTCGTAAAGCAGTTTGTGACAAACCTGGAAGTAAATGTAAAGATGGAGATAACACGCAAACGAAGCGGCAATTCCCTTGAGATGTACATTGAAGTCGACAAGGACATGTGGTTTTACTTCTCCTACAAGAACGGTACGATGTATACCCTTTCTGCCAATGGAGAATACAACACTTACATTCGCGAACTGGATCCGGCAAAAAGAAAGCTTAAGTCACTGGGAGGAAACTCATATATCTATATGATATCTCCTCAAAGCAAAAAAGATAAATTCCTTAAAACGTTTGGCGTTCGCAAAGCGAGAGTAAGCAATCCTCTTGACAGGGATAACCTATAACAAAACATTTACGGCAGTCAGATCACCCTAACCCGGCGTAATATCGCACAGGCTAAATTAATCCTTCAATTTTACCTGATTTGCATCAATTTTTCTACCTTTGTACTTTTTAAAAATCAGAGGGAAAAAGTAGCAATATATTATAACATTAAAAACCACTAATACAGTGTCAAACACAAAATATGTATTCGTTACGGGAGGTGTTACATCCTCACTTGGCAAAGGAATAATCTCGGCATCACTGGCCAAACTTCTGCAGGCAAGAGGCTACAAAGTCACTATCCAGAAACTTGATCCGTACCTTAATGTTGACCCCGGTACACTTAACCCGTATGAGCACGGTGAGTGTTATGTTACGGTTGACGGCGCGGAAACAGACCTCGACCTTGGACACTACGAGCGATTTCTGAACGTTCATACCACTCAGGCCAACAATGTTACTACAGGGCGCATATATCAGAATGTGATAAACAAGGAAAGAAGAGGCGACTTTCTTGGTAAAACGGTACAGATCATTCCTCACATCACTGATGAGATAAAACGAAACATTAAGATACTGGGCACAAAACATAATTTTGATGTTGTCATTACCGAGATTGGCGGTACCGTGGGCGACATTGAATCCCTGCCATACATTGAAGCAGTACGTCAAATGAAGTGGGAACTGGATCGGAACCAGGCAATAGTGATTCACCTTACACTCGTTCCTTACTTAAAAGCATCCGGCGAACTGAAGACAAAACCGACACAGCACTCGGTAAAGGCACTTCTTGAAACAGGGGTTCAGCCTGACGTGATAGTACTTAGAACCGAAAGAGAACTCACCCAGGATGTACGCAAGAAGGTAGCTCTCTTCTGTAACGTAGATATTAAAAGTGTAATCCAGTCAATCGATGTGTCAACAATTTATGAGGTTCCTGTAAAGATGCAGGAAGAGAAACTGGATGAGACAGTGCTGAAAAAACTAAATCTCCCCATCGACCAGCAACCGGAACTTAAGGAATGGAAGTCATTCCTTGATAAAATGAAAAGTGCCAAGGATATCGTGAACATTGGTCTGGTTGGAAAATATGTGGAGCTGGCCGATGCTTACAAGTCAATCATCGAATCATTGACACACGCTGCAACCTACAACGACCACAAAGTCAAATTACACCTCATACATTCAGAGCAGATCACTGAAAAGAATATCGAAAAAAAACTTGGAAACCTTGACGGTATACTTGTTGCACCTGGATTCGGCCACAGGGGAATTGAAGGAAAATTTGCAGCAGTGAAGTATGCAAGAGAAAACAAGATACCATTCCTTGGAATATGCCTTGGAATGCAGTGTGCCGTTATCGAATACGCACGTAATGTGCTTGGGTACCATGATGCCAATTCTACCGAGATGGCCATCAATACCCCCTACCCTGTGATCGACCTGATGGAAGATCAGAAGAACGTTACCGATATGGGCGGCACAATGCGGCTTGGCGAATATGCCTGTAAGGTAAAAGAAGGAACAAAAGCATATGAGGCATACCAAATCGACCTTGTGAAGGAACGGCATCGCCATCGTTATGAATTTAACAACGAATACCTAAGCAAATATGAGGAATCTGGCATGATAGCATCGGGTTACAACCCTGAAACCGGTCTTGTGGAGATAATGGAGATCCCTGAACACCCATGGTTTGTAGGAGTACAGTTCCACCCTGAATACAGCAGTACGGTGCTTAAACCGCACCCGATCTTCCTGTCGTTCATCAAAGCATCGATACAGAACAAAAAACAGTAACATAAAAGCATTAATCACAACAATTCAACAATAAAAATATATGGATAGGAATTCGATAACAGGAATAATACTTATTACTCTTATTCTAGCTTTTTTCTGGTGGATGAACAAACCCACAGAAGAGCAGCTTAGGGAAATGAAAAGACAGCAGGATTCGCTGGCTAAAGTTGAGCTTGCCAAACTTGAGGCAAAACAAAAGGCTGCAGATAACGATACGGTAAATGTTGCGGCTGCAGTAAAAAAGGATTCTGCAAAAAAGGAGGAGATCATCACACAGAAATTCGGTTTATTTGCTGAAGCTGCTACCGGAAAAAATGAATTTATAACTTTAGAGAATAAAGAATTAAAAGTAACGTTCGCTTCCAAAGGAGGCCGGATCTATTCTGTTGAACTCAAAAATTATCTCACTTACGATAAAAAACCCCTGATTCTGTTTTCGGGTGATGACAATCGGTTCGGTTTCACATTTACTTACCACAACAGGGTTTTTAACACCAATGATCTATACTTCATTCCACAGAGATCAGGTAATGATAAAATAGATTTTATTGTAAATGCTGGAAATGAGGGAAGCCTCAATTTCTCATACAAACTACCTGCCGAAGGGTTCATGGTTGATTTTGATATTCAGAGCAAAAACCTCCAGAATATTATCACGACACAGCGCGGAGGCCTTGAACTGGAATGGAAACAAACAGTGCCCGCCCAGGAAAAAAGCCCGAGCTTTGAAAGAAGATACGGCGGTGTGTACTACAAGTACTATCAGGACGAGGTGGATCATGTGAATGCCAAAAATACTGATGAGGATATCGTAACCAAGATAAAATGGATAGCATACAAAGATCAGTTCTTTTCAACTACTTTCATTTCCAAAAAATACTTCCTTAACGGCGCTGTAAAGGTTGAAGTTCCTGAAGAAAGCGAAGACAGGACGATACTTACGGCAACAAGTTTCCTGAGTATCCCTTACGATGGTAACGGAACAAGCAATTTCTCCTTTTATTTTGGCCCTAACGATTTTAAGGTACTTAAAGCATACAAGGCCATCGACCTGCAGAAACTTGTTTATCTTGGCTGGGGATTCCTTCGCTACATTAACCTTGGTGTTATCGAAGTCTTTCACTTCCTCGAAGGATTTATCAGCAACTATGGTTTGATAATCCTGATCCTTACTTTACTTATCAAACTGCTGTTGTTCCCACTTACGTACAAATCGTATATTTCGACGGCCAAGATGCGTGTATTGAAACCACAGGTTGATGCCATCAACGCGAAAATACCGAAAGAAAAAGCAATGGAACGCCAACAGGCAGTTATGGCGCTATACCGTAAGGCCGGGGTAAACCAGCTTGGGGGGTGTCTGCCTATGTTGCTTCAAATGCCTATCCTGTTCGCAATGTTCCAGTTCTTCCCGGCGTCAATCGAACTGAGGCAACAGAGTTTCCTTTGGGCGCATGATTTGTCTTCATACGACTCAATACTCACACTGCCATTCACTATTCCATTCTATGGAAATCATGTCAGCCTGTTCACACTGTTGATGACTATAACCAATGTTGTGTACACATACATCAACCAGCAGATGACACAAAGCAGCCAGCAGATGCCGGGAATGAAAGGAATGATGTACATGATGCCTGTGATGTTCTTGTTCTTTTTCAACAATTATGCGGCAGGTCTGAGTTACTACTACTTTATCTCAACACTGATAACGATCGGTCAAACATTGCTTATCAGAAGGTTTGTCGATGAAGAAGCTCTTCTAGCCAAATTGGAAGAGAACAAGAAGAAACCCAAAAAGAAATCAAAATTCCAACAGCGTCTTGAAGAGATGCAGAAGCAGCAGCAAAAGCAAACTAAAAAACGCAGATAATACAGATAAAAAAAGCTGTTACTCATAAGGGTAACAGCTTTTTTTATGTTAATTGTAAAATTAAAGAATAATTATATTATTTTAATGCACGAAAATCTAAATATAATTAAACATTTTAACCCAAAATGAAAGAGCCAGAGATTATCAGTTATAATGGTAAGTCCATTTATTATATGGATTTCACTGATCTTAAAGACGAAAAAGTGATAAAACAGATCATTATTAAAAGTGCCGAATTCATCAGAAGCCAGCCCGAAGGCTCAGTCCTATCGTTGACAAACCTGCAAGGAATGCATTTCAACTCAACCATCAAAGATCTGTTCTCAAAATTCATCACCGGTAACAAACCTTACATAAAAGCAAGTGCTGTTGTAGGGCTTTCCGGATTACAACGGATAATTTACAACGGGGTGATGAAGATCACGGGCAGGAATATACGCTCCTTTGATAACATTAACGTGGCAAAGGACTGGCTGAGATCTCAATAAATAATTCTTTGAGTTTTTTAATCAAATGTTCAATTCAACAGCAATATCATGAAAAAACTTCTTTTTATACTTCTCATTTCCCTTGCCACGAATATGGCTTTCGGACAAGCAATTTACGAAAGTAAACGTTACGTTCCAGAAACCGATCCCCAGGTACTTCAAAAACTTGAAGAGTGGCAGAACATTAAATTCGGTTT
>JALVJU010000671.1 GCA_027034005.1 Marinilabiliaceae bacterium | reverse complement strand
CAGATACATACACAACTACATGCCATACCGCATTTACGGCCAGCACATCAGTTATCTGTGGAGAGCGCCGTCAATGCGTTCATGGGAAGAAGAATACAAAAGCGGCAAGTGCAACGAGGCCCAAAGCGCTTTCTGGAAAACAAAACCTGTGGAAGAGCTTTACGACACACAAAACGATCCGTGGGAGGTTAAAAACCTTGCCGCTGACCCCAGGTACAAAGACCGGCTTATCAGAATGAGGGATGCCTGTGACAGCATTGCCCTGAGCATCCGCGATGCCGGTTTTATCCCGGAAATAATGATAGCCGAACTTGCAGGGGATACTCCATACTACGACTACATGCGTTCGAAAAATGTGGACATGAAAGCACTGATAAAGGCAGCAAACATTGCAACACTGGGCGGGAAAGAGTACATTCCCAAATACATCGGCATGCTTAAAGACGAATTCCCTCCTTTCAGGTACTGGGGAGCTACAGGATTATTTATCAACAGTAAATTTGCAAAAACTTACACAGCTGACCTGAAGACTGCACTGAACGACCCGTATCAGGATGTGGCACTAACAGCTGCCGAAGCGTTGTATGACATTGGAGAAAAAGAAACTGCACGAAAAGCATTGGTCAGGATGCTGAAAGATGAAAATGTCATGGTACGCACGAAAACACTTAATGTGATAGATGCCATAAATGACAATTCGCCGAAGGTAAAAAATGCAGTAAAAGCCCTGGTAGAAAGAAACAAAAACCTCAAAAGCAAGAAACTGGGGTATGACCAGAGGTTGTCTTTGTACCTGCTGGAAAAATGGGGCGAATAAAAATACGAAACCATCTTATCAGGGCATATCCCCGGATAATATATTTTAGTGTCAGGTCAGGTATAAAATTTCATGAAACATGCCCGCCCCGGCACCGTGATACCAGGAGTCATCTGATGAATACCCAATTTACTTCAAATAATTCATCAGATGACTTTCTCAATAACTGATGAGAACTCACCTGCATGGAATCCTTCTGGGGATTTGGAGATAATGTCAAAATACGTGAAAACAGGAGTCATCTGATGAATGCCAATATGCTTCAAGCGATTCATCAGATGACTTCCCCCTTATGCAAAGGAACCAAAAACAGAAAGGGCACGAAAATTTCGTGCCCTCCTGTTTGTATTACATCATGTCCTATTTTTTAAAGAACTTTATCGTGTCAATCACTTTTCCGTTTGACATCAGTTTACAGAAATACAATCCGGATGCCAAATCCCCTACAATAATATTGCCGGTATAGATTCCTGATGTCTGTGCCCCTTGGTTTATGGACTTCTTCTTGGCACCATCGATGCTGTATATGTCCAGCACAACATTTGCATCCTCATCCAGCTTGTAAACCACATTGGCAACAGAACCTGTAACAGGATTCGGATAAAGGGCAAACTTCTCACCTTTGGAAACAAGGTTTTCCGCTGCTTCCTCATCAAAGCTGTCCGGTTCTGCCGATACAGCACTTTCATCGTCGTAAACGATAACATAAACGCCATACACTACAAATCCGTCCTCCTTACCGTCATCGGCTGCAAACACGAGGAACCCTGTTCCTACCTGCAAGGGGTGCAGGTCCATGTAATTGTTACCAAGCGCCATATCTACAATGTCCGGAGTATAGTTGCCTGCATATATCTGCAGCATATCCCCATCCGGATCAGAGAACAATGAATCCGACGGTATAAGCAGTGCCCCGTTAGGATCTGCAATGTTCAGTTTTATCAATGAGTAATTAGGGTTCAGTTCCGGAGGCCTGTTCTTGTCAACAACTTCGATTACCAGTTTATCCCTGGTCATACTGCCCCTGACATCAGTCAGGGTTATCTCATACTCGTAAACACCGGCATCAAAGTATCCCGGCTTGAATGTCAGTTGCGCGATACTGTCCCCGGCTTGCACAAACTCCGGCTTATATTCATTCTGGCTGTCAAGCAATTGAGCAGTTACCTTTTCTCCTTCCGGATCATAGAACAGATAGTTCACTGCAAGCTTTTCAGTCTCTACCACCCTCAATGTATCTTTATACATGTTCGGTCGGAACTTTATAACAGGCGCACCGTTAACATTCAGGTTAACATCAAAATCATCTATTGAGCGGTTGGCATCATTGGTGTATGCCTTAACCATGGCCTTGTGGCTTCCTTTGCCGGCCAAATCAGGGAATATGGTAGCATTAACCTGTTTCGACTCACCCTCGTTAAGCACTCCTTGCAAATTGTCAAGCTCCAGCCAAAGGTTCTCTCCGGCAGCGGTCAATGCCCTGATCTTGTAACTACGCATCATGTTATTATACTGTTGCCAGTTCCATGGGGAGTCTTCGACCCACGAACGGTAGTTAGCAGCCCACGATTTAGCAGCCACAGATTCGCTTGAAGCAATATCATACCCGATGTATTTCATATCAAAAGGAGGAATTATCACAATGTAAAATTTCTCGCCTTCTTTGAAGCTCAAAGGATATTTGAGCGGGAAGTAAACCCATTCTTCATCCACATACCTGTGTGTAACAAATTCCTGCCTGTAAACAAGTTCACCTTCCATGGGTTTATCCCCTCCTTTGTACACCTGGATACTTATGTACTCTTTAAGTTTCCTGAAGTATCCGTTCACTTTTACATGTGTAAGATAGAACCCGCCTTCCGGTGCAGTGAATTCATTGGCAAAAGCAAGTGTAACCTCGATCATTGGGGACTCGTACCCATCTGCCTTCTCTTTGGTATCCCACGCAAGAGAATCCACCGTCTGAGGTTGGTCAAACTCGTAATAACCAATTTCATCAACAATACTGTCAGGCTTTTGGCCTCCGTCACCGGAGGGCACAACAGCCGGGATCAGTTCATACTTAAGAGGTGTCTTACCTTTGTTCTCAACAGTGAACGTATAAACCGTAGTATCAATATTATTAACAGAATAAGATTGATCCTCTGCGTTCCAGTCAAATACAGGGCTTTCAACCACCTTAGCAACTGCTTTTATGGTATCATTGTCAAAGTTGCCTTTTAAAATGACTTTACCATTTATGTCAGCAAACTCACTTACCCTGGCTACACACGAAATATTAAATTCATCCCATGGGGCTATCTTGATAGGATCGAACAAAGTTCCTGTACTTGTACGCTTTATCTCCTTGCCGTTTTTATCGAACAGCTCAAAGTCTTCCAGCCCTGAATCAATGATCTTCTCTACAGACGCAACATCATGGCCTGTATTGGTTATCACAAAATTATTACTGATCATCCTGTCCGGCGAATAGATCACATCGCCCCAGTTCAGCGTATCAGGAACTCCAACGTCAGCTTTGCCGGCAACATTCAAGGTAACAGGTATTACAACTTCAGGTTCCGAATAGCTGTTGGTATAAAGAACAACGGTATCCTTATATGTACCAGGCCTGTAAATATGATCAGCAGTCAGCTCGAGGTTGAATTGTTGGCTTTTCCCGGTAGCCACATCATCCCTGAGCGGCGGGGCAATAGCCACGGACAGACTATCATCCAGCTGTCCCCAACTAAGTATCCATGTCTTTACATGCTCGAATGTCTCCCTTTCATCAGGGCTTTCCAGACCGTAGTTCAGAACGTGTGTATATTTGTTTATGTCAAGATAATTGAAGTAAATCGAGCCGTCATTCACAAGTTCGAGCTGGAAGATTACAGCACCACCGGCTGTTCCCACATCAAAGCCACGATAACCATCCCAAAGAATGTAAACCCTGTCATCCTCTTCCAGTGTCCAGACATGGCTATTCTTATCACTAGGTATCATATCGGCATAGAAAGGAGCAATGATACCTTTGATGCCATCACCTTTCTTGAATTCCATATCGACATCATCTTTTTCCGGTTTGATAACTGTAACATATCCGTTACGTGAGATCCAGATGGTATCGTACATTCCGCCATAGAATGGGAATTTAAACGGTAATTTGTAAGCAAGTTGATGCTCGTAAGTGATATCATGAGGCGTTCCGTCCTTCTTGATATCCTTCCACTTATAAAATACTCTCGTAGAATCACTGAACTTCCAGTTATAACCATACAACTGAGTAGTATCATTATTAGTCCCCTCACCCGGCAGGATATCAGGAGCCAAAGCCCTTACAAATGCACTATTCTTAAAATTACAATGCAGATCGGCACCATTTGCAGAGTTAGTGATGGTAAACGGCACTTTAACCGACTTCCCGCCTATCACGTCCCTGATGATATCCTGTTCAATGTTCAGGGTATATATCGGATCGGAAACAGGATCAGCCAGTAATCTTACTGTTTCGCTGTGGCCATTATCAAAAGTTATGGTCATTTCGGTATTTATGCCTGCTGCCGATGATGCATTTATTATTACCGGGATCATATCATTAGAAAAATAATCGACACGGTGAGGCGTGCTTAATGTTGTCCTGAAAGCCGGATCGCCAAAAGATATTGATGATATTTCACCGGCCTTACTGCCTGAGTTCTCAACCTTAAGGTACATTATTTTATCATGCCCAACGTGCGGTTTTCCAAAATCCAGCGTATCGGCAATGCTAAACTCCTCAGTTCCCGTCAGCTTGATCGTAACAGGCAACGTGTCACATTTCACCGAAGCATTGCTTTCTACATAAATGGCCAAATTGTATGTTCCGGCCCCAACCTTATACAATGAAGGAGTAATGTCGACCTTCAGATTTTTAGGCGTTCCTTTAGCCAGGCTACCGGACCTGTCGGCCGGAACAGAAACAAAGCTGATATCCTTATCCGGCTCGAACCTAATTATCATTCCGTTATGGACAAATTTCGTAGAATCACCATAGTTCTTGAAAATATTGTAATCTCCATAAACATTTCCCTGGATACCTACAGCATAATCCACATTCGGAATGCTTTGAAGCGCATCAATATTTATATAATAGAACTCAATGGTACCATCCCTGTATGTATGTATCTGATATCTTATATCATTGTAATAATCAACACCTGATGATGTTGCCCTTGCAAGTTTTATGGTTATATCATAAACCTGTTTATCCCCGAAATTGTAATACTCAAGTCTCCTGGTACGCATACTCAAATTAAGGAGCATAGGGAATATAAATCCTGATGCCCTGCTATACTCAGAGGCCCTCTCTTCAGTGTCTATAGGCCCGAGGTCGTAGGCAAACAGATCTCCTGCTGTAGTAAAATAAATCTCACTAAGATAGCTGTCGTACAACGGAAATCCCTGCGGAAGCTTCATTGTATATCTCCAGGTAGATGGTTCATCGATAATGGTATCAGCATACGCTGAAACATCTATCAGCTGACCTGTTACCGGATCATCTGCATCGTCAGATGTGCGGATCTTATACCCGAACTTATTAGGGATACTCCCGTTTTTCTGAGTTGCAATATTGTATTTGTCAAGCTTGTAATTTAACAAACTCGAGCCATTCCCGGTATTCTCAATGGTCATTCCTATCTGTGCTTCCTGGTCATACCTAAGCTCCACATAGTTTGTATCCAGTTTGGCTGTTATCTCAGGAGCTTTGTTTGAGCTCATTTCAGTAGAAACGAGAATATCTCCAACGCTGGTCTTAAGTGTAAACTGCGGGTGCAACAGCCCTTCAGCATCAGGATGATAAACAAATGGAACATTAAGTTTTTTATTTACCCTAACCCACAAAGTATCATCAAAATCCTTCACACTCTCTCCGCTTTCGGCAGAAATAATATCGGAAACACCTACAGAATCGAGTCCGGTATTCATGATCTCCAGATCAAGGTCGTTGTCCACAAATGAATGTACATCAAAAAAGTATTTATCATCTATTGAAATCTTACCTTTTTGCCCCTTCACTGCAACTTTAACTTCGATGCTTACTCCCGGTTTGTTAGGATCGGAAGTATTTAACCCCACCGTAGCAATGTGCCTGCCGTTAGCCAGGTTCCTTGCATCAACGGTGAGTTCCACCGGCTGTGTCTCACCGGCCTTTAATTCACCGCTCATGGGATCAATAAATGTGTATGTGCCATCCGGCCCTGTACTTCCCGCAATAACGAACGGCACTGCATGCCTACCAAGTAATTTAGACTGTGAAATAAACGAAATGCCATTATTTGTTGAAGCATAGAATGTATTAGGGTAATAATAATAAGATCTATGTCCCAATAGCGGATAATACTCTTTGTTCGAGAAGTAAAGAACTACCCAGAACGATTCATTTTTATCAATATGCTGTGCATCGAAAATAGGGATCGATGGGAAAACAAGGTTGGTAGTATCAACATAGTATTTTTGCACACAAACAACTTTTGCCTCTTCCAGCACATCAGAACCTCTTCTGATCTCAATATAAATAGGTTCTTCTTTATGCTTAATATACAATCCTAACTGAATGTGGTTAAGGTCGAAATCTCCTCTTGTTGCCTTGAATCTTGTAGCATGTATCAAACCTGCATGGTAGTTGTTTGATCCTATTCCGAATTGAGGATTGGCATAAACATAGTAATATGCATCGACATAACGGGTATTATCGTTCCTCCACATGTATTCAGGGATATCACCGTCAAGCTCTTCCTCAGTAAGGTTATGGACTGCCAGCAACTCATTCTCCGCTTTTAATGCTTCTACTGTACTTGCTTCTTCTGCCTTTATTTTCGCCCTTTCTTCTTCCCACTCTTCGGTATCGAGCCACCAATCTTTCTCATTTAAGGTAAAACTGTTCCAGTAAACAATACCTTCACCCGTGTTGCCAAATGTCATTTGCACCTTTCTCACAGGGTCCTGTGTTACATCTATCTGGAACTCTACCCCCCTGTGCGATTCAGTAAA
>JALVJU010000670.1 GCA_027034005.1 Marinilabiliaceae bacterium | reverse complement strand
GTTAATCTTAAGATTTAAAACTAATCGAAAGTAGCCACGGAAGGATAGACACTGATGCACGAATAAATAACACGGAGACACAGAGGCACAGAGTAGATTTGGGAGCCACGGACCTGCCCGACTGACACGGTCAGGCGGGTGCACGGATGTATCGGATAGTATCGCCACAAATGCACGAATGTGTTTTATTTGTTATCAGTAATATCTGTGTTCATCAGTGTTCCATTTGAAATAATTTCTTGCGACCACCGGCTGTACTCATCTTCAATCAGGTATTTTTTTAGCTTTTTGTAGAATCGTTGCCCATTCCGGTTATTTTGCAACGGATAGTGCCAGAATGTCCTGATGAGATTAAAGGCATGGTTCCATTCAGGGTAATTTTGTTTGACTATGTTCAGGTATGTGTTATGAAATTTAGTGAACAGCAGTTTCTTTTGTTCCTGAGTGTAAACTATCCCTTTTATTTTGCCCGGAAGGAAAGGGTCGTGCAGTGCTCCTCGCCCGGTCATCCAGGATGATACTGTGGAAAACCGTTTTTGCAGTTCAAGGTAGTCCTCTTTGGTATTGATATTGCCATTGCCGGTAAGCGGATGTTTGCAGGCGGCAGTTATATTTTCAAACTCGGCCCAGTTTACTTCACCTTTGTATTTTTGCTTAGCGGTACGTGGGTGGACTGTCACCTCTGAAACAGGAAAGTCATTAATGATAGGAATAATATCTTTCCATTCATCGGGTCTCTCAACCCCGAGGCGCATTTTAACGGAAAGCTTAATCCCTGATGTGTGGTTGAAAAATGATGTTAGTATGCTTTTCACGAGTGTTGGCTTCTTTAGTAGACCTGCTCCTTTTTTTCTTTTTACAAGCATGGGGAAGGGGCAGCCCATGTTGAGGTTTATTTCATCAAGGCCCATCCCGGCAAATGTTTTAGCCGTCTGTATCAGGAAATCCCCGCTGTTGGTTGCAACTTGCGGGACTACATCCATTCCGGAGTTAAGATCAGGGTTTGGTTCCGGGAATATTTTAGGTTCAAGATCACCGTTTTTTCCTTCCTCGAAAAATGGAGTAAAGAACCTGTCGAATGTTCCGAACGTATGATGGTGGGCATACCTGTAAAAAACATGTGTGTAACTTTGTATAGGGGCAAGGGATAGCTTCATACTGCAAAAGTAATGTTATTCAGGCATTGTTTAAAATGTGATGTTTGATTTTTGGAGGTGTGATTTGTAGCCGTGCCCTCAATATCATAACCCACATTGCGCAAAGAACAGCACAAAACCAGAAGAATCAATGCATTTTATACGTTCTACAGCAGGATTCTGGGTTTCATGAATTATTATCTTGTTGATAATAAGCGCTTATCGATTTTGCGGTTTTTTGCATTTTCGTTTGTAGACCTACCTGAGTATTTATCAAAAGACAAAAGGGAGCGGCCAATAGAATTAAGGAGGGTCAAGGTTGATGACAAAAATAATACAGACAACTTCATATGGGTAAAAAGCAAGGCAAAAGCGTTGAAAGAAAACAGCATGAACGGTCTTTTGTCACAGTGTTTCGAGGAGGGGCTACAGGCAATACAGGATGGGATAAGCAAAAAAGGAGGCACCAAAAAACTGGACAAAGTGCACGAAAGGATAGGCCGGTTGAAACAGAAATACCCTTCGGTGCACAAGTATTATGACATCAAACTGAAAGATGATAGCAAAGGCAAGGCAACGGGAATGCATTTCGTTCACAAAACCGGGAATGACCCAGACAAAAAGGCCGGGATATACTTTTTTAGGACCACGCTGGATGTTGAAAACGAAAAGACATTTTGGGATATTTACAATATTATAAGGGAGATAGAATACACCTTCAGGGTACTTAAGACCGACCTTGACCTGAGGCCGATATATCATAAATCTGACGATGCCTCAATGGCACACCTTAACCTTGGGCTCATGGCATACTGGCTTGTGTCAACAATCCGCTATCAGTTGAAACAACAAGGATACAGGAAAAGCTGGAAAGAGATAGTGCGGATAATGAACACACAAAAATGTGTTACCACATCGATGAAGAACATAAACGACCAGGAGATATCAATCCGCCAATGTACCGAACCAACAGTTAAAGCAAAGGAGGTTTATGAGCTGATGGGGTACAAAACCATACCATTCTACCGTAAAAAATCCGTAGTGGTACCTGGGGGAATTTCAAAAAATAACTCGCCTTGATATCAGGAAATTATGAATTTATAGCTGCAATGTGGGTTATATTAAACCATTTAGAAAATTAATGATGTTTGATGTAAAGTTTTGGCTTACAA